>JALZFN010000274.1 GCA_030861545.1 Thermoproteota archaeon
AGTACGTATAGCGGCAAACTTGCCTGTCCAGATAGCAGCGGTGCAGGCTCTTCAGGGTTCCCAGGCACATATACCCAAAATGGTTGATAAGCTGAGGGCAAGGCGCGATTATGTGATCAAGCGCCTCAACGCAATGGGCATCCAATGCAAAGTTCCACACGGTGCATTTTATATTTTTGCAAAGATCAACATGGATAGCCGTTGGAAGGACGATCAACACTTTGTAATTGACCTACTCAACAACACTGGTGTCCTAACAGTTCATGGCTCTGGCTTTGGCTCAACGTATGGCTCTGGTCACTTCAGGATCGTCTATCTGCCACCAGAAGAAATACTGGAAAGGGCGATGGATAAGCTTGAACTCTTTTTGAATACCCAATGATAGTAGCCCCTGCTCTGCTATGAAATAACTAGTATTTGTGCAAATACATGAAACGTCATCACACACACATATAGTCTTACTTTACTTTACTTTGAAAACGCCTTAAGCTTACCTCGCATCTCCTTATCTTTTGAAATGGCAGGATGAGACGGGTCTGCAAGAACGACTTCATACCAGATGTTCATGCCGTCCTTGTGAAGGAAATATGAGCCAAGCACTTCAAGGTTTGGAAACTTTTCGGCGACCCTTCGCTCAGCCACCTTGCGCATGCTGATACCCTGCTTGATTCGGACGACACCTATGTGCTTTGGCCTTCTACCTGCAACCGGGCGCTGCTTTCTCATACCACCTCTACCAACGCGAGCTCGGACTATAACGATGCCTTGCTTGGCCTTGTAACCCAGCCTCCTGGCTCGATCAAGTCTGCTTGGCTTCTCTATCCTGTGAATGGTTGGCTCTGCTCTCCACGCAATTGTCTTGGACTTGAGCTCATCAGAATTCTCCTTCCACATTCGATGCCATGTTTGAGCCATGTAGCTATGCATTATATCACACTCCCTAAATTTAGCCCCCCTTATATGTTATATTACACCACGCAAGATTTGAATCACCTTTTCTGCAATAACCGTCGAGGCAAGCGCCTGTGCCTCTCTTGTCTGTGCGCCAATGTGGGGTGTGCAAACGACGCTTGTCAGATTCACCAGCTGCTTGTTGATAGGCGGTTCCACCTCAAAGACATCAAGCGCCGCGCCTGCAAGCTTGCCACTCTTTAGTGCTTCGTAAAGTGCACTTTCATCAATTATGTCACCTCTTGAAGTATTGATCAGGTACGCTGTTGGTTTCATTTTGGCCAGCCGCTCTGAATTAAACATGTACTTTGTTTCTGGTGTTGCTGGGACGTGGCATGTTACGAAGTCTGCGCTTTCCAAAAGAGTATTCAGATCAGTTACTATCATACCGGTTTCGCTAATGAATTCTCGATTTATTGGGTACGGGTCGAAGCCTATTAGGTTCATACGGAGTGCTCTTGCCATTCTGCCAATGTTGCGCCCGATGTTTCCTACGCCTACAATGCCGAGGTACTTGCCTGACAGTTGCGTGCCCATAAGGTCCTTTTTGATCCAGTTGCCACGCTTGGTCTCTGCATCTGCCCTTGGAATACTCCGCGCAAGTGAGATCATGAGGCCAATAACAAGCTCAGCTACAGCCGTGGAAGCTGCTTCAGGCGCATTAATCACTCTAATCTTTTTAGCTTCGGCAGCCTTTACATCGATATTGTCAACTCCGACACCTACGCGAGCAATTATCTTAGCTTGAGCAGCAGCGTCAACAACTTCTTTCGGGACCTTCGTTCTGCTTCTTACAACTATAACATCATAATCTTTAACTGATGACACCAACTCAGCTGGCCCGATCTCCGGTTTATAGTGGACAGTGAGCCCCGCGCGCTTCATGCTATCGATCCCACCCTGATCAATAGAATCACAAACTAGCACCTTACCGCTGACTTGCATGGAGGTTGAGGATTTTAGTGTAGTAATATAATGTTTTATTCTCTTCATCCAACTAGAATAAACCCTCCATCTACTGGAATGTATGTTCCAGTCATAAAGTTGCTATCGTCGCTAGCAAGAAATGTCACCACACCTGCCACATCTTCTGGTTTTCCAACCCTTCCAAGAGCCGTTAGCGATGCCATCTGTTGCTTGGCTTGTTGTGGCATATATCGATTGGCATCTGTCTCCGTCAAGCCTGGTGCTACTACATTAGCTCTTATGCCTTCTCTTCCAAATTCTTGTGCAATATATCTTGAAAACGTAACTAATCCAGATTTGGCAGTAGCAAAAGCTATTGCACCATTAGGCATAGTGTATCTGACACTCCCAGTTGTAATGTAGATAAGTTTACCATAATGGTTCTTTTTCATTACGGGTAATACTGCTCTTGTGACTTCATATGCTGCTTTCATTTCATCACTAAATCTATCTGAAAAGTCATCCAATGTCGTATCTAGAAACGGCTTGAGGACATACTGGCTGACGTTGGCGTTGCTGACCAAGATATCGATAGTGCCGAATTGTTTTATCGTCTCATCTACCATTTGCTGAACTTGATTTGCATCTCTGACGTCAGCTTGGATAGCTAGTGCGTCACCATCACTACTGTCACCATGTATATCTCCTGACATGTCTTTTCTTGCCTTGATTTCTGAGACTACTCGCTCTGCAGATTCCTTATTGCTCAGATAGTTAACAATAACATTTGCTCCTCTTGCAGCAAGCAGCTTTGAAATGGCTGCTCCAATACCACATCCACCTCCAGTAACTAAGGCGGTTTTGAAAGTCATCCAGTGTTTTGTTTATTATCCTAATATTTAGGACTGACGCATACAAGATTGCACATTAATGACACATCTTTTATCTTATTTTTGCTGTCGATTAGCAGCCATCAGTCTGGATAGGATAGAGCAAGGC
>JALZFN010000303.1 GCA_030861545.1 Thermoproteota archaeon
TCTGCAATTATTTCCATGGTCGCTACCCATGCAGCCTTGCCTGCAGGGACGCCATTTCTTGACAACCAAGCTATCCTGACGAATTCTCCACCTACGTATGACGGCGTGGTCTGTGTGACGAATTCGCCAGCCAGTCTAGCAGCTACTGTCTTGCCTGTAGAAGCAACATCATAGCCCAGAAAACGTCTGATGAAATACTTGAATCGTAGCGCCTGTAGCATCATTTTCATGATAGCCGCAGCCGAGGCGGCTAAAAATGGGATAAGTCCTATGGCAAGGACATCTTGAGGCGAAACATGGGCACTAATGATCAGGATTATGAAAGGTACTACGCTTGCAGGGATGGCAACAAGTCGCCAGTTCAAGTACTATGAATCTGCTTTTGATACAACGTAGTACTATAATAATGAATGTATAATCGATGGCCAGGTTGTACGATATTACATATAACACCTTTTGAAAAGTCTATAAAGCAGATGCAATGTCAGACGGCGGTTACATACATGCCTATACGGGCAAGGGGAGGTCCGAGCCAGCTATTACTTTGGTACTTGGACATTTAAGAGTACCTAAAAGGTTCTTGTTTCTCGAAATTTACGATCAGATGGGCAAATGACCGAGATGCCACAGATTAGGCTCATCTGATCAATCTAACGGTTCATAAAACTTGTAGCCTTATTTAGATCGATACCTCTGGGGCGCTGTTGTACTTCCTCCCATTCTTCACGTACAGTCAGGGTCATGTCTTTTTATTATCTTAAGGGTTATGAAGCCACAATATGCTATCATACACTTGCTCTCACCTTATACAAAGTAGATATACACCAGCATCACCCTTCCCCTAATGACAATGAAGGCGATATTCATCACAGGAACTGCAGGGTCTGGAAAATCGCTCCTTAGCTCTAGGCTACTGCAGTGGTATAAGGATAACAATGCTTACCCGGTAACCCTTAACCTTGACCCTGGCGCAGTTAACTTGCCCTATGAGCCTGATGTTGATGTCCGCAAATACATTGACATTGCCACTCTGATGGAGAGCTATGGACTTGGCCCCAACGGCTCGCTTATAATGGCAAGCGACATGGTAGCAACAAAGCTAGAGGAGATTCAAAATGAGGTCGATGAGCTGAACCCTGATTACCTGATAGTTGACACACCTGGCCAGTTAGAGCTATTCGCGTTCAGGGCAAGTGGGCCATATTTCGCAATAAATCTGCATGCAGACAACAAGGCTACGATATTTACCTTTGACGGAATGTTAGTGTCGTCCCCGATCAACTTTGTCTCGATATCTCTCCTTGCATTATCGGTCAAGCTGCGGTTAAAAATGACGCAGATAAACGTCCTTACAAAACGTGATCTTGTATTAGATAACTTAAAAAATATCATGGAGTGGGCTGGCTCTACTACGGCTCTTGAACACGTTCTCAACAGCGAAAAAGATGCAGAGTATTCACTCTTAACCAAGGATCTGGCACGCAGCATAAGTAAAGGCGGTTTTGCGCAGAGCCTCATACCTGTCTCTAGCGTTACGATGAGTGGCATGGTCAACCTGGCTGCCGGCCTAGCTCGAACTCTTAATCTGGGAGAGGATGTTTAGGAGGATGGCTTTGATGTCGTGCGCCGCAGTAGCCCCATGCTCTACTGCAAACCTGGGCCCGGGCTACGATGTGTTTGGTCTTGCCCTTGATGCGCTTAAAGACAAGGTCAAGGTAACCACGATATCGCCTGAAGGTAAAAGAATAATAATCAAAAGTAGCGATCAGGCGATTCCAGTAATGCCTGAATCAAACTCTGCTGGCCTTGTAGTAAAAAAGATGATGCATGATTTTAGCATCGATCATAGCATAGAGATTGAGGTCACAAAAGGCGTGCCGGTTGGCTATGGTGTTGGCAGCAGTGCAGCATCAGCAGCAGCTGCTGCAGTGGCGTTCAACACACTCTATGGCTTGAAGATTGATAGGAACAAGCTTGTAGAATACGCAGCAGAAGGTGAGTTAGCAAGCGCTGGCACGAGGCACTATGACAATGTCTCTGCCTCTTTGTTAGGTGGCTTTGTAATATGCCGCATTGCAAGCGACAGGCTGCAGTTTACAAGGCTAGACCCGCCCAAGGATCTTGTCCTTGTTGTAGCGGTTCCTTGGATCCAAGTGCCCAAGAAAAAGACAGAGGCAGCGAGGAGTGTCCTTCCAAAAGAGGTGCCATTCAAAAGCGTCGTCTACAATATTTCTGGCGCAGCCACTATAGTAGCAGGGTTTGCACTAAAGAATGTGGAAATAATAGCAAGCGGAATAGACGACATCATCATCGAGTCAGCAAGAAAGCATTTGATACCGGGGTACAATAATGTCAAGCAGAAAGCTATTTCTGCAGGCGCTCTGGCAGTCACAATAAGCGGTGCAGGGCCCTCCATGATAGCATTTTTGGAAACAAGCAAAAATGCAAAGAAGGTCGCTGCCGCCATGACTGAAGGGTTTGAAGAGGCAAATGTAAAGAGCAAGGCGCTTGTATGCCGATCAAGCAAGGGCGCGCATCTTCTGGCACAGTAGCTACTACTATTTTTTGCCCTTGTTGAGGAAGGCAGACATCATCTTATGCCTGTCTTCATGCGCAAAGCAGAGCGCCCAACCATAGATCTCAAGCCTAAGTCCCGTTTCTAGATCCGTATCCATTCCCCTGTTTATCAGCATCTTGCTAGCCTTGATTGCGACGAAACTATTCTTGGCTATCTCTTTTGCAAGCATAATACACTCATCCATTAATTTTTTGTTTAGTATCCTAGATACTTCAGTCGCTCTTTCCTTTTCCTTTCCCGCGTCGCCTTTGGGTGCTTCTGGCGGAAGTTTATCATCAGGCCCTATGCTAATTACCTTGTTGACAAGTCCTATCTGGAAGGCTTCATCTGCTGTTATCATTTTGCCAGTGAATATTAGCTCTTTTGCCTTTGCTGGACCCACGAGCCGCATCAGGCGTTGTGTTCCGCCCCATCCTGGAGGTATGCCTATCGTCACTTCAGGCTGCCCTATCTTGGCATTGCTCGAGGCGATCCTAATGTCGCATGCCATTGCAAGCTCACAGCCCCCACCAAGTGCAAAGCCGTTTACTGCAGCAATGACCGGCTTTTCCAGTCGCTCTATTCTGTTTATCACGGATTGAGCAGAAGTAGCGTATCTTTCCGCCTGCATCGGATCGATGTTGACCATGTACGAAATGTCTGCGCCTGCACAGAATGAGCGTTCGCCGGCGCCAGTAATAATGACTACTCTTACGCTGTCATCAGCTGCAAGAATATCAATCATCTTTGAAAGCTCCGATATAACGTCCACATTCATGGCGTTGAGCGCATCTGGTCTGTTTATTCTTAGTATTGCAA
>JALZFN010000023.1 GCA_030861545.1 Thermoproteota archaeon
GATTACGATTTCCCTAAGACTTTTGACCAAGTTATCTAACACTATTCTTCTTTTTTCTCCGTAAAACATGCCATTGAGATTAGCATGAAAATTTATTAGGTCTATGCCTACTTTTCTAGCTATTGTAATTTCCCTCATTGCCTCATTGATCCAAGCGTGTCTGATATAATCATAATCAGAAGCCAAATCTATCCAATAGGCCGTATGACCAATAGGCTTTTGTTTGAATCTCAGAAGGAGCTTTACTATATCATCGCTCTTCTCGTTGATTATGTCTGGATTACCTTCAGGCCCTTCTATACCTATTTCTGCGTATTCAAAATTCAGCTCATATATCTTACTTATCTCACTTATGATTTCATTTGAGGGATTGGTAAGTAATCCATATGTCGGCATAAAATTACAGCCTATACCTGCCCTAGCTGTGTTTTATTTTTTGCTTTCATAAGCCGTCCTGAGTTCTATATAACTTGGCTGAAGGTCTATGCGAGTTCGGTGGAATTGGAGACAGATTTGACCCCTTCTGATCTCCTGCATGCTGGCCTATACTACCTGAGGAATGAGCAAAAAATAAATTCAGAGCTCAAGCTACAGCTAGCTTGATGGATCTAGACGGTTATCGCACTATTGAAAACTTTCTCAAGAAACTAAATCAATCGGACGACTATTACATAGATTCTAAAGCAAATGAGATTTCATACCAAGGCGGTTCACTGGCTCAAAAATTGATTGCTGCGTTGGAAGCATATAACAGAGAGAAGAGTTCGTCTACGACAGGGATACCGCAGTCTGATTATATTATTCAGCAAACAGTGAGTTTAATTAACGCTGCTCGCATGCATGGACTTGTCAGGGATAAACACGATTTAGTACAGAAACTTAAGGCGACAGAAGATAGACTTGGAGAATGTGAAGATAGAAACGCTCAGCTCGAAAACCAAAAAGAGGAATTACAAAGAAAGTTAAGGGAATCGAATCAGAAAAGAAAAGATACTTCTAAACAGACTACACTATAAAGCTAGACAACAAGATTCATTATGATAAAATCCACTTTGGTTGAATATTCTGCAGCCTGCTCTTCTAATTTTCCGGTTAAATCAAGATAATCAACGAACAAGTCTAATCTCTTTGGAATTTCTGTTCTTGTTTCACAAGATTTCAGGACATTTACAAATGATTATACTGGACTTTGAAGCTATTCGGGGGGTTTGTAATATTATCTTCTTCTTCTTTTTCATCCTTTGCAGGTCCCAATTTGACAGAGCTTATACCATGAAGCCGGCTGATAACAAAGGGACAACTCTCACCCGAGTTGGGTGGGTAGAATCCAAGACAGATTTGACTTAATTATTCCACCCACAAAATAGCCAATATGTGAAAGGTTTGATATACCCTCTGAAGTTAACTAACTTTTCTCCTTCCTTGTATCATAACTAACAGAACAAGTAAGAGAATTAGAAAAAAGTCCAAACCAGCCAAATAAACAACCATAGAACATGCCTATAGCAAAAAGGAGGCGACAATCAACTAACAAGTACGCTACATTCAAACAATGCTGATATCATGAAGTAGGTTAATTATGTTAAGGATGACTTATTAAATTCAACTTTGTTATGAATATCGCATACAATGATAACGACAAGAACAGCAGCGTTAATAGCAGCAATGGCATTGCTGGGTTCAGCAGTAGTTCCGGCAGCCTTTGCACAAAACACCTCAGTAAATTCAGACAACGACATGGTAAAGCAGCTAAATAAAATAACGCAACACCAAACCGCAGCTAATTTCGCAACCGCTGGAGGATCAGGTGGCAGTGGCGATGATGTGATTGCAGGCAACAATGCTGCAGCAGTATCATTCCAGAACCAAGATGCAGATGCAAGCAACACAAGTAGCGACGACGATACATTCACTACTACTCAAGCGGACATCTGTGCTCTGGTCGGATTAGCAATCAATTGCTGATGATAAAGCAAATGGTTCGTATGTCAGCTGCTTAATATGAAATATACACGTGCATACATGCACATACCCTTCCTTTTTTCTCTTTATTCCATAAAAAATGTTGTATCATTTCTTTTTCTTGTTTGATGTCTAGCAGGCAAATCAATGATGATTACCGTCGCTAAAATAGATGATAGATTAACGGGTTGGGCAAAACCCAGAACGGCACCTATGCCTTGGTTGGATTTTATTGATACTGATTAGAATGCCTGAGCTTTAGAGTTTTACTGTTTGGATACACTATATACCCATCTAAACGACAATCAACTAATCAAAGGACTTTTGGCTGTCGGCTAATCGGTCTTGCTGCTGCAGCAGTCTGTCTTTTTCTTCTATTTTCGCGTCTTGAGTCCCTCCACTTGATTCTATTGCCTTTTTCGCTAGATCCATAATGTTGATGTCTCTAGTTTCTGAAACATATATGACGTATACCAAAGCAGAATCCTTACCTTGTACTTTGCGCAGCACTCTACCTATTCGCTGCACAATCTGATTCATGTTAGAAGATGAAGCAAGGATTATCTCTACTCTAGCTTCTGGAACATCATAGCCGATTTCAAGAGTATGAACAGAAAGTAAAGGATAGAATTTGCTGCCCCACTGCGACAACAGACTCTGCCTTTTCATTGAAGGTATTTTGCTATCGATAAGTGCTGAATGTATCCCTTCACTCCTGAGCAACTGCTTTAGTTTCCTGATTGATTCTAGCGTTTCACTAAACACCATAATCTTTTGGTTAGGGTGCTTTGTCTTTATCAGTTCTACAGCCGTTGCCAGCTTGTTCTCTGCCGATGCAAGTAGACTCTTTCTCTTTCTTACATTTAGGAACCATGCTCTTGCCTGCCATCTTGGGAACCCTCCAGACTTTGTCAGCAATTCCATCATTGCCTTGGGATCATACCTCTTGAACCGTGCAGAAATCGTTTTTATCGTCTTGCTGTATTCCTGATATTTTCTCTGTTCTTTGGAAGTCAGCGTGACTTTTAGTGGAAAAATAATAGGTCTTGCCAGCCGTCGATCTTCCACCGCATCTTTGATTAGATATTTTCTGACCGGTGGAAGCAGACCCATGATGGTAGAGTTTCTTTGATCATGCTCGTCTATTGTTGCTGTCAATCCAAGTAGAGCCTTTTCCTTATCCTCAGCAGCTATATCAAATATCCTACCAAATGCTCGAGCAGTTGCACTTGCCAAGTGCACCTCGTCAAAAACTATCATATTTGCTCTTCTTATGATGTCAGGATTCCGCCTATTGTCTATGGCGCTATGGTATGTGCTGATTGTTATCTCTCTAATTTCTTTTTGTTCACCAAAATATCTGCCTATTTTCTCTGGGGCTATGCCATAACTAACAAGCCTCTTGTAGTTTTGCTCAACTAGGACAATTCTTGGGACTAGTATCAAGATATTAAATGAACTTTGGATATTGGTAACATTGTTACTGTCATGATCATTGTAAGCGGTGTTATCCTCAGCTCTAGTAGTAGAGCTGAGGATAACAC
>JALZFN010000036.1 GCA_030861545.1 Thermoproteota archaeon
GATTTAGACCTTATTCCCGTGCAGTATGAATTGAATCCGCGATGAAAATAACAACAACTGAGCTTCGATTACCTACTCAGGCTATGGAAACATGCAAAGAAAAAGAGTGAAGCGGTGGGATTTGAACCGTACAGTTCTTTTTCGTAGTTGTTCGTTTAGATAGGCAATAAAGCTCTCTTAGAAAGTTGCCTTTACAGCGAGCTGAGGTCGTGGGTTCAAATCCCACCCGGTCCATTATTTTCTGCGCGGGAATTACGGTATTGTTTTGAACATGTTTTAAGGATTTGTCGGACAGTTTTGCAAATAATCAAGTAGCATAAAACAAGCTCTAATTTCTTAAATATAACAATCATTGCCCACTCTTACAATGTCAATCATAAACAACAGAAAACGAGGGAAACCCCTTTTTGTATTGAGCGGATGCGCAGGAGCGTTCATTGTAGCGTTAACCATGCTAGCATACGGCTTTCCACTCCTCAACCCGCTTACAGTAAGTGCGACACCCAGCAACACTACAAGTTCAACAGCAACAGGAATAGCGTTATCCACGGAACCAGTCTACAAAGACCACCTAAGAGTCGTAACTCAGAATCCAATAAATGAGACACACATGAGTATAACATTCTCTGGAAATGGCACACTGACTCTGCCAAATAGTACACAGACTATCATCAATACCACCAGCAACGGTAGCGCCCTTATCTCATTTATGACACAATCTGTTCAGGGAACGGAGACCATCAGAACACAAGATGGTGATGAGACTGCAACTGCAACGTTATATGAAATTGACCGGCAGCCTGCTACCAGTGGCGAAAGCAAAGGCATTGTAATAGCAGTATTTAATACTACTTCGACCAGCGGCGTGCTTGCACCCTTGAACGGTATGATATTAGCAGGAATCAATGACATACAGACCACAACTAGTGAGAGTAGCGCAACGTTTTGGGAATGGAAAAGCGGAATAGGCAACAATACGGGCGTTGCTTCTCCTACATAGGAAGATAATCCCAATAAAAAGGAGAATAACAACGACATCTGAGGCTCCGTCTATGAATGCACCACCGCCTCAAAGAAGAGACATATTTACGTCCCCTTCTCTTTTTCAATTCACTGTAGCAATGCTCATCTCAGCAGCATTTCTCCTCTATGCTTGACTAAAAGCGAGCTGAGGTCGTGGGTTCATCCCACCCGGTCCATCTTTTTTCTGTTATAGAACTATGGTATTGTTTTGAGTTTGATTTTGATTAGTGTAGGACAAAAAGTGTAGCAAGTCAAGGTAATCGATAATGTCACATAATGAGTATGAAGGAACTTGGGAGAATGCATTATAATTATCTTGATAATGGCGTAGGTCTTTCATAAATCATTCAGAATTTGAATAATCCACCCAGAAATTTTAGTGCATAATACTAAATAACATTCTACTCAGGTGGATGATATAAAAAAGACATGATAAATGAAAGCACGATTAAGATAATCCACGAGTTTTTTGGAGGATACAGGACATCGATAATTAGGCGATGTCAGAAATGTGGCAAGCTATTAGACAATTTGGATTTGAGTTATCACACAGATGTCCGTCACAATAATATGACATACTGCCAAGAAGACCTGCTGTACGAGTCAATGCCCTGATTATTTGCAACATGCCTTACAAGGATGGTGTTATAAAGTTTGAAAACTAGAAATAGAACAGAGATAATTGGCTTGATACTACAAGCTTTGGAAGGAGAACCGCTTACACGCTCTAAAATCATGCATTAGTCTATGCTCAATTTCACACAGGTAACTGATTAGACATCCTTCCTGGGAATTACGGCATTGAATTGGATTATTATTTCTTTGAAGCAGTAGCAGCCGTAAATTCCTTCATACCAGTAAAGTCCACTGCAATAAATGGCTCATTTCCAACTACCCATGCATCATGCCCTGGAGGAATGTACATTGCTTCACCTGGACCAAATTCCCGTTCAGTTCCATCGTCCATTCTAACGTGTAGTCTTCCTGATATGGCATATTGTGTGTGTGTAAGTTGGCAGCTATTTGTATTGATTATGTGCTTGATGTCTTTGGACCACTTCCAACCCGGCTCAAGAGTCATCCTTCCAATCGCTGCGTCCCCGAGATTTGCAAGCTCTACTTTACCATTTGTGAATTTTCTTACCTCATCAGGATTTTTGTCAAGATTTCGTGATTTTATCTCATGATGCATGGAGAATGTATCATCACAGTTACTAAATAGAGTTTCGGTTTGATCAATAGCTCTGCTCTTTAGACAGGCATTAGTAGAGAGATGAAGCTGCTGCAGAGGTCTGAGGTCGGGGGTTCAAATAATTCCACCCGGTCCATTT
>JALZFN010000041.1 GCA_030861545.1 Thermoproteota archaeon
CACCCTACACTTCCTGAATCGTTGGTAGACGCAACGAGAGATATTCAGGGCCAAGCCATGCACATTCCTAATAGAAACAAAATGTAGAAGTGACTAACTATCCTAATACGTGCAGATACACAGCTTATGCTTAATAAAGAAGATTTGAAATTATTATTATTATTGCTATTATTAACATAACCCCAGGATATACACACAACATTTTAAACCCGTAAGGAAAAAGATCAGTATCTAACATGTCTGAAGAGAGCAGCTTTGGAAGGGCACCTACGATCATCAAGACAATATACTTTTTCGATGAGGCAGACGGCAATAACAAGATGCTGCTTGGAGGCAAGGGAGCCGGCCTTGCGCAAATGACAAAGCTTGGCCTACCGGTGCCCCCCGGTTTTATAATAACTACTGAAATTTGCGAAAAGTTCTATGAAGCAGGCAGACGCCTGCCGGACGGTTTAATGGACGAGGTACGCAAGTCCATAATACGTCTGCAAGGCCTGACTGGCAAAACATTTGGTCAGTCTGAAAATCCGCTCCTGGTGTCAGTCCGGTCGGGCGCTCCAGTATCAATGCCCGGCATGATGGACACTATACTCAACCTTGGCCTAAATGACGAGACAGTTGAGGGGCTTGCAAAGAGAAGCGGTCAGACGAGGTTTGCATGGGACGCCTATCGCCGATTTATCCAGATGTTTGGCAAGATAGTCTTAGGCGTAGACGATAGCAAGTTTGAACGCATACTTGCAGGCAAGGATCTCTCTGATCCAAAGGTACTCAAGACTACTGTAATGTTATTTAAATCGTTATGCAAAGAAACGGGCAAAAAATTTCCAGCAGATCCATACAAGCAGTTAGAGCTTGCCATCGACGCAGTCTTCCGATCATGGATGGGCAAGCGCGCAATAGAATACCGCAGGCAATACAGCATCACGCCAGACATGGCCCGGGGCACCGCTGTAACAATAGTTGCC
This sequence comes from Thermoproteota archaeon, assembly GCA_030861545.1. GTDB lineage: Archaea > Thermoproteota > Nitrososphaeria > Nitrososphaerales > Nitrososphaeraceae > Nitrososphaera. Next base: position 969 of record JALZFN010000041.1, read on the forward strand.
ATGGTATTTGGCAATATGGGATCTGACAGCTGTACAGGTGTGGTATTTACACGCGATCCAGAGACGGGTGAAAGGCGACTGTATGGCGACTACCTTGTAAATGCGCAGGGAGAGGACGTAGTATCAGGTAAAGCGACGCCAAACCATATTGATTCACTCGTCAGGGAGATGCCTGATGTGTATAAGCAGCTGCATGAAGCGACTCAAAAGCTTGAGAACCACTTTAGGGAGCCACAAGATGTCGAATTCACTGTAGAAAAGGGGAGACTTTACATCCTTCAGACGCGAGCGGCCAAGATGAACGCCGTCGCAGCAGTCAAGACCTCTGTGGATCTTTACCGCGAGGGTCTTATAAGCAAGACTGCTGCACTTGAGCGGATCGACCCTGAAGCCCTTGAGCAAATTTTGTATCGGAGGATAGATCCGCAGAACAAACAAAAACCAATTGCGACAGGGGTAGGTGCATCGCCTGGTGCTGCAAGCGGGATTGCAGTATTTGACATATCCTATGCAGAGACACTTGGTAAGAAGGGAGAAAAGGTGATCCTTGTGAGGGAAGACACCAAGCCAGATGATGTCCCTGCCTTTTTCCAATCAGTCGGCATACTGACCAGCCGAGGTGGCAAGACCTCACACGCAGCAGTAGTAGCGCGAGGTATGGGCAAGCCATGCATAGTTGGGTGCTCGCAGATAGAGATCGATGCCGATGAAAAGAGCTTCAGTGTTGATGGAAAAAGGGTGGTGAATGAAGGTCAAAAGATCACAATAGACGGCTCAACTGGCAGAGTATATATAGATGAAATTGCAACTATTGAACCCGAAATTTCATCAGAGTTTAAGGAACTCTTGCTGTGGTCTTCGGAGATGAAAGGTATCAAGATCAGGGCAAATGCAGATTCAGTAGAGAGCGCTGCACTTGCTCGCAAATATGGTGCAGAAGGAATTGGACTTTGCAGGACGGAACGTATGTTCAACCAGCACGATAGGATAGTACAGTTTGTTAAGATGATAATGGCAGAAAATGAGAACGACAGAAGGCAAGCTCTAGCAGAACTCGAACCGCTTCAGAGGTCAGATTTTAAGGCAATATTAAGGGAAATGAGAGGACTTCCAGTTACAATAAGGCTGCTTGATCCGCCTCTGCATGAATTCCTGCCAAAGGAAGAAGACCTGATGCAAAAGATATTTGAGCTCAAATCAAGCGAGCGCAGCAGCAAAGCCTCTGAGATAGCGAGCCTTGAAAATATTCTTCATAGGGTACACGAGCTGTCCGAGATAAATCCCATGCTGGGGCATAGAGGCGTGCGGATGGGGATATCGTTTCCGGAGATCTACGAGACTCAAATAAGGTCGATATGCGAGGCAGCAGCAGAGCTGTACAGCGGGGGCGTGACAGTCGAGCCTCAGATAATGGTTCCACAGATAGGTCTAGTAGAAGAGCTTGCAGCCGTAAGGCAGATCTTCGAATCAGTCAAGCGTGAGGTAGAGCACAGACACAAAATAAAACTAAAGATCAAGTTTGGCAGCATGATTGAAGTAGTGCGAGCGTGTCTTGTGGCAGATGACATTGCACATCTTGTTGATTTCATTAGCTTTGGTACAAATGATCTAACGCAAGCTACATTCAGCTTTAGCAGGGAGGACGCCGAAGGCAAATTCTTGCCTTTCTACTTGGAAAAGGGAATCGTGAGCGTAAATC
>JALZFN010000062.1 GCA_030861545.1 Thermoproteota archaeon
GAGGCAGAAATTTATCTCGTCTGTCATCTTATCTGAAGGCTCCTGCCGGCAGATATAATAAAACGCGCTACTCGTACATAGGATACTATTTTAATGATAACAGTTCTTGCGGGCGGAACGGGCTCTGTGAAGCTAGTCAGAGCTCTTGCTGCACTTGAAGAAGATATAGCCGTGATCTGTAATGTCGGCGACAATATATGGATCTACGGCTTATACATATGCCCTGATATAGACACGATAATTTACGGCTTGGCCAATCTCCTTGATACCAAACGCGGGTGGGGTATGAAGGGGGATTCGTTTCAGTGCTTGGCTCAACTGAGGAAAATGGGGCTGCCCACTTGGTTTCGTCTAGGAGACAGAGACCTATCCACTCACTTGGTCCGGACCAGCATGATAAAGAGCGGCAAGAGCCTTTCTGAAATCACTGACTTTTTTAGAAAACAGTACTCTATTAATATTAAACTCATTCCCGTCACCGACACAGAGATCACAACAAGGATTGTAACAGATAGAATAGGTGACATACACCTCCAGGAATTCTGGGTCAAGTACAAGGGACGCCCTAAAGTAACCAACGTAAGGTATGACGGTGCGGATAACGCAACAGCAAACCCTGCAGCCATAAATGCTATAAGCAAATCACAAGCAGTGGTGATTGCGCCAGCAAACCCTATCTCCAGCATAGGCCCGATCCTGGCTCTTGCGAATCTTCGAAAAGAGCTTGCACTAAACAGATACAAGGTCATAGCCATATCTCCTCTGATTGGAGGGAAGGCTGTAAGTGGTCCGGCGGTAAAATACATGAGGGCCCTTGGGCTTAAGAATTCATCCTTAGGAGTGGCAATCTATTACCGTGATTTCGTTAGCAGGTTCCTAATTTCTAAGCAAGACCATCGATTAGCACCAAAGATACAAGCTCTTGGTATGCAAGTGAATGAAACAAATACACTAATGAAGGCTAAGCGGGACGAAGTCAGACTGGGGCGGCTTCTTTTGAAACTGATCGAAAAATAAAAGATTATGATGAACACAATTGCCATTGTTCCTGTAAAAACTTTTGAAAACGCAAAGACTAGACTGTCATCGGTCCTAAATAAAGAAGACCGCATCCGCCTTTCATCGCTTATGCTAGACTATACATTGCGGGTTCTTGCTAGTGTTCCGTTGCTTACACAAACCTTAGTAGTATCGGGTGACAAGCGCGCAGAGCTAATAGCGGCAAAGCATGGAGCAAGCTTCTTGCGCGAAGAAAAGGATAGCGGCGTCAACTCTGCCGTCTCAGTGGCTGACAGCTATTGCATGAAGAAAGACGCGAACGCAACAATCGTCATCCCCCACGACCTGCCTCTTCTTGGTCCAGTTGATATTTCTAACGTATGGGACCTTGCAAAAAATGAGAGCAAATGCATCGTCATCTCCCCGTCACTACGGTATGATGGAACTAACATGCTATTAAGAAAGCCTCCTTGTGTGATGGGTACTTTCTATGACAGTGACAGTTACAACAGCCATGTTAGGTCAGCGATCAAGCTTGGCATTCCCGTAAAGCTCTTCATTTCGAAGAGTGTAATGTATGATGTTGACACTCCTGAAGACGCTATGCAAATAGTGAAAGAAGCCGGGGATACCAAAGCAATAGACTTTCTTAGATCAAAATTCTAAAACAGGATTGCCTAACCGAAGTCGTCGACGGTCTTATTGCTGTAGATGGTACGTCTAGTAAGTTTGTGACTCTGACTTGATCTGACTTTACAGCCTGTCTATCGCTGTCATAATGGCGTTCTACCGTTTTAACCTGGCTGTCTGCTCTAGCTGGAAGATATTACGCTTCCTCACAACTGAATCAATATTCGCTCTAGATTATCAACATGCATTCTGCCAAACCCAGGTGCTGGGCCTCTCGGGATTCCTATGCCAAAATAACGTTCAGGCTTGTCTTGAGTCTGCCAAAGCTCGCGCACCCGTTACAAGAAGTGGGACTTTATATTGACTTGATACTACCATAAAGCGGTTTGAGTTTCGGATGCATAATATCATAAAGCTCAGCAATGCTATAGCCCTTGCTGAGCTTAAATATATCAAGATGTGACAAGGTGCTTATGCAGATGCGTCCTGCTCTGTTATTCAAGGTACTTGCCGCCATTGAAGCTGAGAGAATAATGACCTTGGATGAATTCCAGGCTGCTTCTGGGATATCCAGCAGGTCAGTTGCAGAAAGCATGTTTGACTTTTTAGCAGTCAATAAAATTGGTTCAATTTCTAAAAGCACAATCAAATTTTCAGGATCTGACAAGCTCTGCGCGGCGGTGATTGCGTTGCAAAAAGGCTATGACATCGAACAGGTCTCGCAATATCTATCATGGAAGGACTTTGAGAAGCTGGCATCTGAGGTGCTTAGGTCTTTTGGATACCGCGCCCGAACCAATGTTAGGCTGGTCAAGCCACGCATGGAAATTGACGTGGTCGGTACTAGCTCAGATGGATTTGCCATCGCGGTTGACTGCAAGCACTGGAAGCGGAACACTCTGTCATCAATTTCAAGTTTTTGCCAAAAACAGGCTGCAAGATCGGAGCGATTACTCAAGTGTGACAGAAGTATATCTCAAGTCGTGCCCGTAGTGTTGACTCTGCATGCCGAGTCCGTAACATTTGTTGGCAAAGTCCCACTGGTGCCAATACATAGGTTCAGATCTTTTATCATGGACGTAAAGGGCTTTTTGCCAGAAATTTATGTCGCAGCGTCTCATCGGCCGTTAAGATAAGACCAGCATGGCTATATATGTCGCAACAGTTATTGCAACAAAGATTTTTGTTACATTCATCGACCTGTCAAGTGCGCTAGACACGTCCTCAAATAGCTTTTTCCCCATCACTCTTATGGCAGATTGCGTACTGGCCAGTTCAAATGTAGATTTGGCGGCCATTTCTATGGCCTTAGCGCACAGCTCAACGTATGTTTCCGCAATGTCTTGCGGATTGCTGGTGGTTCCAAGTGCAAAGTATCCCTCTCGTGTCCTCTTGCCAGATGTGGAGTGGGTATCAGAACTACAAACCTCAAGCATTGTCACGTTATCTCTTACCTTAGAGATGACATAGTCACGGAGCTTGTTTTCCATATTGTTTGAGTCTGCCCATCCTATAGCATAGTTTCTGTCGTCTACGCATATGACCAGACTCGCGAGTCCACCACTGCCCAGCTCGTCTGTCCTAGCGACCCTATGCTGAATATTGTCAAGGCTAGCAAAGCCAACCTTAAAGCCCTTTTGTGGTTGTTTTTTCAACCCCTCTAAGCATCGTTTTGCAGACTCGATGAGATCCTTTCTGTCAGAATCCTGGAGATTTTTGCCCATTGCGTTATGACAGTCAACGACCAGAACGTCAGGGAACCCGAGGCTCCCCCCATATGATTCAAGTTCGCCCCGCACACTCTGAGGAATGTCTTCCATGCCGTTAGGCGCAAGCGATAACATCACTATTGCACTATTCCCAAACGCTATCCCCGTAGAAGTAGAGTTGTTTATCTTAACCTGCACCGGCGCGCTACATGTGTCGCCTGTTTTTACTGCCCTCATTCTCCCCAGATCTTTGAGATACTTCTCTAACAGCCGCTTCGAAGGAATGTTGAGTGAATGGTCTGAAATGCTATGCATTATCAGCGCTCTCTTTGAGAATCTCTCATACAGAACGTATGGCAGGTTGCTTCCCCCTACAGCGCTAAAGGGACCAGGATGAACATCCGGCAGGACGATGGCCGCGTCATTACCAGCAGAGAAGAAACGGATGACCCTTGCTGTGACGAGGCTGTCGTGAGCTTTTGCTTCAAGGAAGTCCTCCATCATGTCTACTCTGTTTTCTGTCCAAGCAACAAGAAAAGCTTGCATCAGAACAAACGTGCTCTTGACTCCTGGCCTTCCAGCCTTGTCTGCTATGAGAGCCCATACTATGGCAAGTGCTATAAAAATGGCGCCGAATCCAAGGCCGACGAAACTCTTAATCAAAATGGAATAAAAGAATGACGGAGGGACAAAGGCAAGGAGAAAGATCAGCGGTTGTATGAACGATACTATTATTGCCCTACGAGTGCTGGCTCCAAATACTGAGGTGAGTATGTCTATCCTCAAGCCGACAGCAAGCAGCATACCTGCAATAACATAGTTCATACCCGGAGGCTTTGAAAAAACAAAATCGGCAGCAACTCCCAGAACAACAGTGAGCGCCCACAGAATGTTAGCGAACGCAGACACATGTGCAATTTTTGACAGCTTGTTCCCTGGCGTTCGCCGAAGTGCAACGTAATCAAGAACATGTGAGCCTAAAAGAGAGGCGATGCCAAGGGGAAGGAAGATGACAAGTCCTGCCATGCTAGCTTGAAGGTAGTAAACGTGCGAAATAACAACGATGATTACTGCACATGCGATCCAGATGGCATACGATATTTTAGAAGAAGATGGATTTATCCTGGTAAAAGACCAGCGTCTGTGGATATTCGATACATCATCTCGTCCCGGTGTGAGCATCAATCTTCAACCGACAGGAAATAGAATTCTTATCATAATTGATGCCCCGATCACTGCACCAGTTATCCCCAGTACAATCTCAGGCTTGATCTTTATGCCCCGTGTCTCGTCTTCAAAGAATCTAAGAAGACCTGCACTTGAGGCGGGTAGAGGAGCATTCTTTTTCTTACTGCTCATCGCTAGCACTTTATTTCTATACTCTTAAATACATTCCGCTGGCTATGTCATCATTAGGTTCTTTGTCTTTTCCAAGAGCCGGAGATAAGCCTCGAGGAGTTCAGCCTTTTGCCTCTGTATTGATATGTCATTCTCAAGCCTTATTTCGGATGCAATCAGCGCGACCTTCTCTTCAATTAAACGTGCCGCAGAGGTCAAATATGATGATCTCTCTACTTCTTGCTCGGTCTTATCGGTTTCTGTATTCATGCGAGCATGTTCTGTACTTACAACATTGCCACAATTGATGCACGTAATATTGTCAGCAAAGCGCACCTGTACTCCTGAGCATTTATGACATGCCTCACTAGTTAGAGTTCCGCCTCTTACCAACAGAGAAGCAGCGGCCTTGATCTTGCTAAGGTTATCTTCAGATGAAGACATGATAAAACATCGGCTGA
>JALZFN010000084.1 GCA_030861545.1 Thermoproteota archaeon
GACGCGGTAAGGGACAAGGGGATCATACTTCTTAAAAAAGGCGATTCTTCAGAAGCACTAAAAGTTCTGAACGCTTATCTGGAGATCAATCCAGAGGCAGAGGATGCAGATGACGTACTTGACATAATTCGTCAGATCAGATCTGGAAGGAAATAGACTTGGCTGCAGCTACAAAGTACATGTACATTGGAGCCATAACGCTGGCTGCAAGTGGAGCAACTGCAACTTATCTTAACTTTCAGGGCATAAGGTGCCTGTCAGACCTTGCTCAAGTTGACAGAACGATTTTTAGTGCAGAGAGCCTCGAAGAAATGGAGAGGAACTGCTCGATCGTTACCAATTCATATGTCTATTCCGTCTATGGAATCATTATCGGAATCATTCTCCTCGTGGTAGCATTAGTAAAAAAGAGGAAGAATATGCATTCCTATTAAGATATACTCGTTGGAGATCATCTGACAAATTATGACGGCGCAAAAGCGTGACGACTCGGTTGAGAGAGTTGCTGCTGAGGTAAGGGGCTGTCCTCTGTGCAAGCTGGCAAGGACAAGGAAGAACGCTGTGCCAGGTGAAGGTCAGCTAGCTGCCAAGATAATGTTCATAGGAGAAGCACCAGGTAGCAGCGAAGACGAAAAGGGAAGACCATTTGTAGGCGCCGCTGGACGGATCCTTGACAACCTGCTGAAGAAGGTAGGAATTGAAAGGTCACAGGTATTCATCACAAACATTGTCAAATGTCGGCCTCCAAACAATAGAGTACCTGAGGCAGATGAAGTGGCAGCCTGCAAGCCATATCTTGACAGGCAGATCGCACTGATAAAGCCCAAAGTGATCTGTATACTGGGCAAGACGGCATACTCTTCGCTTTTGGGTGGCAGTTCGATAACTGCGAGCAGAGGCAAGATGGTTGAAAGGGCAGGTCAAAAGTACTTTTTGACTTTCCATCCAGCGGCTGCAATTTACAACAAGAGCCTTCTATCTGCGCTTGAGGCAGATCTGAAAAAGCTGGCGATAGAGATCAATAAGGAAAAAGATAGTAAGGTTTCATTAGAGGATTATTCATGAATTGCCAACACAGTTCATTTTACCAGCGGCCTACCGAAGTCGTAGCAAGAGATCTTGTTGGCAAGAAGCTTGTCCGCATTATAGGAAAGAACAGGATGCTGCTGCGGCTAGCTGGTATAATTGTTGAGACAGAGGCTTACGGCTACAGTGATGACCCAGCAAGCCATGCATATAGTGGCGCAACATCCAGAAACAAAGCTATGTTTGGCGACGTTGGAAGAGCCTACATCTATTTTACCTACGGCAACCACTTTTGCCTAAATATCTCTGCAAGAACAACCAATGTAGATGCAGGTGCAGTCCTGATTCGTGGGATTGAGCCAGTCGAAGGCATCGAACTGATGAGGCAGCTGCGGCCAGTTGACGATGTTTTATCACTTACCTCTGGCCCAGGCAAGCTCACGCAGGCTCTCAAGATCACATCGGCACTCAATGGAACGGATATGACCAGTTCCGACTCTGAGCTTTATATTGAGTATGGGAGGCGGCCCAAGCACATCCTCACCACACCAAGGATCGGCATCACTCGAGCGGTGGACAAGGAGTGGCGCTTTGTCAACCCATCAAGTTTTTTTATCTCGCGCAGATTCAAAACCAAGTCGTCATCATCATCGCCTTTGTCACAAAGCTAGAGCGGTGTATCAAGGATTCTCCATCGTTAAATGAATTTCTAATAGAGCAATATCTAAAAGACTTAGGGAATATGGACCTAAGCATTGCCATTGACGACAAGCTTGAAGTCAAAATGCAGGTTCTGTTATTGTAATATATATACACAGATATATTACAATAACACAAAATCAGCAGCTGTTGCCCCATACTATATTAGAATACAGTTAACGCTGCATGGCCTCTATAGAGACTTCATATTCCTTTTCAATTGCCTTCACTAATTTTTTTCCAGTTATCTTGCCCTTTGACTTTGTGATAGCCACAATTGAGGCACCGCCTGCACCGACTCCTTCCTTTACGAAGCCCTTTGCAAAAGCTTGCAGGCCTGGCTTGCTGGATTCATCTAGATGAAGATCACAGGATAAGATTGGTACGCGCGTCGAGACCGCCCTTACAAGGCCAGACAGATTTGATGACGGATCTTCCGTGACGTAGGTTGTAGTGCCAATACAAAGACCATTTAGTGATCTACCGAGACGATTCAATATTGCAACGACTGCGGACATCTGAGTTCCTCCGGCAAGCATAATTTTACCACTTGCAGATAGCACACCACTGGCAATGCCGGCTACGGATGGTATCATTGGATCACCAAAAATAGATATAGCTTCAAAGGGAGAACTGATGCTTCCAATCTCAGCAATGGCCCTTTTCATTGCAGAATCCACTACCCTGTTCTTCAGATTGTGCGGGTTTTCAGGCATACTGCTGCTTACCTTGAACTTTGCGTCAATGCCAAGTGCACTTAGCACTGCAAGTGCAGTTGTAGTGCCGCCAGGAATGCTTTCACCTACTACTGTCAGATCTGACATGATGGCGAGCTGTTTTCCAAGCAGCTCGCCGCGATCAAAAGCACGCCTTGCGGTTGATATGTCCATTGCATTTTCATACATGATGTTTCTGCCCGGCTTAACTCCAAGTGATACATAAGGTATTGAAGGTTTGACCTTTGCCCCTGCATCAACTACCAGAAGTGGGATCCTTGCCAATTGTAAAGCAGCCCGCGTAATAACTGCTGGTGTAGGCTTGCCATCAGGCGTAGCAGGTACGATGTCGATGCAGCTGCAGGTTCCGCAATACAGAAATTCTGAGTCTGCCGGCGATGTATATTTCACCAGTTCAGGATTTGCTCCTGCTACTGTAAGCCCTGCGATCTCGCTTGTGGCAGTATATGAGATAACGCACACAAAAATAGGATTTTTCGTTGCAAAGCTTTTGACATCAAAGGTGTCAGACGCTCTTATGTCTTGCATCTATTCACCAGCGCCTATGAACTCCAAGAATTCTTCTTTTGACTTAGGTTGGAGCACATAGTTAGTTTTCTTTTCATGTCCTATTGTAGATATAGAAGTCGAACCATAGTTGTGACCTGGATATAAGATGAGCTTTTCGTCGAGTTTTGCCAGCTTACCAAAGAGGCTATAGTACATCTCTTTTGCGTCGCTCCCCGGAAGATCCACCCTGCCACAGTTTCCTACAAAGAGCGTATCGCCGGTAAAAATTAAGCGATCATCAAGTAATAGGCACATGCTGTCCTTAGAATGACCAGGTGTATGCAAAACCCGTAGCCTAATGCTTCCTATCTTGATTGTGTCTCCATCAGAAACTGCAATGTCTTTTTTTAGCTGTGAGTTTTTGTGCTGTACTATCTTAGCACCTGTTACCTCAGCCATCTGCTCGTTCCCAAGCACATGATCAAAGTGGGTATGGGTGTTTATCACATACTTGGCGCGCCAGCCATTCTTTTTTAGCGCCTGGAATATTTTATCTAAGTCCCACGAAGGATCAATGACTGCTGCTTCTCCACTTTCCTCATCAGCTATAATGTAGGTAAAGTTGGCCATTTGGCCTACCTGGATCTGCAGTATCGCTGGCTTCATACTATGCCCTTTTCAGCCTCTGGTGGTATCCCTATCCATTCCACATACACAGGTCCCGTGTATTTCTTCTTGTTGTTCTTCTTCTTTTCTACAAGTCCAATTTTTAACCGATGAAATGTAACAGTGGCATCTGCCATGATGCACTTTTTATGGATCTGCCCGGTGTTTGGATCAAAGCCTGAAGGAACATCTACTGCCAAAACATAAGCCTTGGATTTATTTATTGCATCTATTGCAGATGCATAGGGTTGTCTTATTTCGCTCTTGATGCCCGTGCCAAATATGCTATCTAAGATTATGTGAGCTTTGGCGATTCTGTTCTTTATCTCGTTGCTCAGCTCCTTGCCAAATATTATTTCGACTGAATCCATTTTTTCGATTATGCTCCAGTTGAGTCTCGCCTCTTCGCTTCTCAGATCAGACGGACTTCCAAGTAAAATAACCACCACTTTGGCGCCATAACCTGCAAGATGACGTGATGCGACGAGCCCATCACCCCCGTTATTGCCCGTGCCGCACACTGCAACTATCATTTTACTCTTTAAGTTCTTGAACTTACGGACAACAAAATCCGCCACTCCGTGGCCGGCGTTCTCCATCATGAGAAAACGTCGCATGCCAAAGATAGAATCGCCGTTCTGTTCAATGGAGTACATCTGTTCTGAAGTAATAGGCTTCAACAACATATGACGGTCGTTCAGACAAACATAAAAACTATCAATCAGATATTATTTTTGTTAAAATACTCTGTTACTACATATACCAGACGACTTTTTAGTTGTACACTAATTGATTTCTCCAGCTAATGCTAAGTGGTAAGAATAGACGATTAGGGTTATATCCTAAAAATCGATCATCTGTCTTCTATGAATTGATAGGCTTCGTTAAATCAACAAGAAAATCCAATACGACATAGTCAAAATAGATATAGAGACGTTAAAGTAATAAAAGAGAATACTGTAAATTATTCACTATCCTTCTGTAATGTTACCCTTCAATAATAAAATTAATAGTGACCACTAACTAACATGACAGGCAACTAGATGGCGATTGTCGTTTATATTCTTTGAACCAATATTGGGAGCAGTAATCAATGCAAGATGCCTAATTCTGGCCATGGGCAATGTTTATGAACAATTTCTATATGGTTGTATGGATTCGTGACTGCCACGAGGACATAAATAGGAGATGAGTAAAAATAACGAAGAGTTAACAGTTAAATCCCCTATTCTGGACGTTTCTCGAGCAGTTCCTTGAAGTCGCTGCTCATGTTGGCTACCTCACCAAGTGTTAGCTGTCCTAGATCTTCATTTCGCATCCAGATGAGGTATCCATCATTGTCGATAACTATTGTCTTAGATCTCTCCAAGTAGCGAACTACAACGTTTACCTGGAGCGGCGTGAATGATGGAAGTATCCTGCGAAGGTCTCTTAGTTTGGGATAACCCTTAAAATTCCTGATCGCCTGCAAAAAGGCGTTAATATCCTCCTCTGAAACTTCATTTGCAGGCCGTACCTTTCTGTGTGGTTTTCTGCCTTTGATAGAAAAAATTGTGTCTACCTTGCCCTAAAACTTTTCGCCCTATATCGTCGGAAAGGCGAAGGTAGTCTTTTCTAGATTTAATAGAGGAACATATAGCGATTGTGCATCAGTGCCTATGCTATCCACGAATGTGAATTCTCCAGAAAGCCTTTTTAGCTGGATGAACTTTTTGGTTGGCTTTTCATTCTCAACAACATAGTGAACTGTCACGCCCCCAACTGTGCCTGTGTGAATAAAAATGACATGCTTGCCGTTGTATTCGATGTAATAGAGCATTGGAATGACACCAAGCATCGACTGGGCGGAGTAAATTATCACTTTGAGCATGTCTTCTAGGTTATGGTATTTTAGATACACCGTTTCAGTTTGCGACATGGAATTAATATATAGCTCATCTCATATTTTCTTTTGGGATTTTCTGCACAAATCACAATCAAAATCGCAGAGATATAAGCGGTTTTTAGTTAGCCATAACTATCTTGACTCTTTGCACCAAAGTTTGGATATCAACCGGCTTTCGAAGAAAGTCATATATCTTGATTCCGGGCATGGAAAATTCAAGGTCACTTACTTCAAACGCTGACATGAGCACGACTTTTGCATCTGGCTTGATAGTTTTGATATTTGCCGCAAGTTCAAAGCCGCTCATCCGTGGCATTCTGACATCTGCTATTACCAAGCCATAACCTTCGCAGTTTACCTTGAAATGTTCAAGAGCAAGCAATGGATCAGTGAAGCCAAAGACAGTATAGCCTTGTCTCCTCAATGCCTGCTTGAAGATCACTACTATGTCCAGCTCATCATCAACGACCAGTATAGATGGAGTGGAAGACAACAAGTCATAGCCGCCTAGCTTTGATGTGATGCACTTCAATACTTGGGAAATAGTGCGATGACATTAAAACTACCATGAAGATCGAGATACAGACTTATATTTTCTGTGAAGAAATATTCTATATAATGTATGATTAGCAAAATACTTTTTCAAATCCAACCTGTATACATCACCCATGATCTTGCGATTCGTACGGTTCTAGCTCCTTGCTTTTCATCAAATGTCAGTTACTGCACGATATAGCATCATTATTATACACACGAAGCTATACTAGCTGATATTTACTATTAATATAATTAAGATAATTTTGATGATGATGATAATAATGATAATAGATTTTTTGAATTCTTGAGGATGATAAAAGAAGTTAGCATACTCGGGCTTGGAATTCAAAACATTGTAGAGGGAAGAATAAATAGCCACATCTAACAAGTGATTTATCGGTAGATGGGCATTCACATACTGATCCTCATTTATTTTGGAAAAAATCTGTAGTGAGTTTGATGAGGCAAAAGAGATGGCCATTTTTATTCTCTTGAGATATGCGAACCATCCGCCGTCATGGCAAACCTAAATATTTGATCGACTTCTGAGTTTTCGAAAATCTCCGAATCATGAGTTATTATCATCAGCTGAGCTAGCGGTCCAGCACCCTCTCTAAAAGCCTCCGATATTATCCGGACAAGACCCCGCCGCCTGTCTTCATCAAGGTGCGCAGTAGGCTCATCTAGAATAATGAAGTCAAGCTTATTTGAACCCATCATATATGCTATGCCAAGACGCAGTGCAAGTGCTACGGCCACCTTTTCGCCGCCGGAAAGTGAGTCCAGATCTATTTCACCCTGTCTGCCATAGCAGGTTATCGCTATTTCCCGTGCCCCTTCTGTAAGTTCAATTCGCGAAATGCCGATATTGAAGAGTGAAGCATATTCTGAAGCTTTTTGCGAGATAACTCCTAGTGCCCAAGAGCGAAGGCTAATGCCTACCATCCCGTCCCGATTGAATATCACTGAGCGCATCTTTTCTAGCAATGTAGAAAATTCAGATGCCTGTCGTAACTGCTCCATTGCATTCTTGGCAGAACCTATGGCGGTCTGGGCATCATTTAATGCCCGCTGGTACTCGCCAATCTTAACATTTGCAGTCTGCAATTTCTGTATCAGCCTTGTCCGCTCTAGCTTGATATTGGTGTATTGCTGGTGACTAAAGCTACGCATCTGTTCCCTCAATGCAGCAATTTCTTCAGCAAGTATTTTTGAGATTTCATCTAGTGCCAGCTTGAAAGGATTGTCTCCTACACTAGTTATTTGCAGCGGAAGTCTGCTCAGCTGTATTTTCTTATCACGGAGCTCATCTTCAATCTTGATCAAGTCGTTTTCAGAGACGATCGAATTATTTGATAGGAAGCTTTCTGCTGCCATTATCTTCTTGTCCTGTTCAGCCAGCTGTTGTTCTTCTTTCTTAAGCTCAACCTTGACTGCTTGTAGCTTGTATTTTTCTTCTGATCTGCTCCTAGTCTCTAGCTGGATATGATCCATGTTAAACATTTCATTTACCTTTATAACAGATGAATCGCAAACGGGGCATTTGCCATCCACTATCTGCAGCCTACTGGCACATTCTAAAAAACCACGCAATTTGCCCATCATTCCCTCATTTTCTTCCAGTTTAGATTGGATTTCTTCTGACTCGGCTTTTATCATCTTGAGCCGTATCTGCACTTCCTCTTTAGTTGTCAGGAGATGGAGCAAGCTCTTGGATTCCTTAACTATTCTTTCCATCCTTTCTACCTCTGTACTAAGAAGGCTGCGCTTTTCAATGACGTGGCGCACGAGCAGTTTTTCACAGTTCTGAAGCTCCTGCCTCTTTTGCATGACAGGCTCTAACTCCTCGATCTCCTTCTCAAGATGGCTTATCTTTTCGTCAAGTAGTCTTCTTTCATCTTCAAACTCCTTTAAAAGCAATAATGCCTCCTTCTCTTCCTTCTGCTTCTCCTCGATCAGTTTTTCTACCTTTGGGATTTCTTCGTCAGTATAGCCTACTTCATCGCGTAGCCTTTCGCGAAAGCCTACGATGACATTGCGCATCGTTTCATAAGCTGAGTCGAGTCTATCAATGCCGATCAGACCATTTAACAATTCTTTGAAGTCTTTTGGTTGTGCTTCAACTATTCTAAGCAGCTCGCCCTGCTGCACTACTGCAGCAACACGCAGTTTTTCATAATTGAGCCCAAGTAGCCTAGCTATTTCTACGCTCATTGATTCTCCAAACTGCTTGCGCTCCCCTCCTACAATTGGTTTGTTTATCGCCTTACCGCCGTCTGAAACAAGTACAAGCTGGGAAAACGACTGAAGGCCAGAGCCGTTGAGCACTCTTGTAGCCTCAAACTCTTTAGAGTTGAGAGCAAAGCGCATCTGGGCCATTGCAGAGTTGGCTCCTCGTCTTACAAGATTCTTGTTCGATTTTCTTGTATGCTTGCCAAAAAGCGAAAACGTCACTGCATCAATGATTGATGACTTGCCAGAGCCGTTATGCCCTAGAAAGATCGTTATCCCCTTGCAAAATTCAAGTTTGGTGTCCTTGTGTGCAATGAAATTCTTTAGCTGGATATCCGTTATCATTTAGCGCCATATCCTCTAAATTTGTTTAGCTTGTACGTCTGCCATAGTATTTCTAGAACAGACTTGGCGTCCTTCTCAGCAGCAAGTGGCAATATTTCACCCACCGCAAACCGTGCAAGCTCGTCCGATCCAAGTGCATCTGCAGATAGCCGATACAGCTCGCTATCAATATCTGTGGGTCTGGATTGATACACCGTACTAGCCAGATGAGCTTCAAGCGGCTGCCAGACGTAGTGAAGACAGCAATCATTGAGCTTTTTCAAATGTTCAGCTATTACTTTAGAGTCAATGTTGCTTCCAGCGACATCTATCCTTGCGATCGGCTTTTTACAATAGCCTGCCGCCTTTTGGATTATCTGGCTGACCTCATTTGCAATATCTTTGTAGTTTATTTGGGTATAGAATTGTGGACGTCTATTCTCAAGCCGTACCCAGTGTATCAGCGGTTCTTCGCCGGACATATCCGTTATGATAAAGCCCTTGTCTACCTCCTTGATTCCTTCGCTTGGAGTTAGATCAATAGAGCCAGGATAAGCAAGTGGCCCTCCAAGGAAATCGAACCTTTTTTCATGGTAGTCATGATAGTGACCTAATGCATAGTAGTCAAATTCTGGAGGTAGATCGGAAGAATTAAGCTCTCCGGCAAACCGGTTAAAGTCGGCTAGGCCTTGATGCAATACAAGTACTTTATTACCATCATGTTGCTTTGCAAGCTGCGCCGCGTGACGCATCTTTTCGATTAGCGAATCAATGCTGCTGCGCCGCTCTTTGTCTACTCCAAAGAATATGCAATTTTCAATTAGGAAAGGTTCATCATAGCTCAGCTTCCTTGCAAGCCCAAGGTTGCTGTAAATGTGAACAAATGGTACATCACGAAGACGGCTGATGTCATGCTCACCAAGCACAAACACTGCTGAGATCTGCTTTTCCTTCAACTTTTTTAGCATGTTGCCAAGCGTAATTATCGCTTTGCCGCATGGCCGAGGGTTATGAAATAGATCGCCTGCCAAAATGACGAGCTTGACCCTCTCTTTTATAGAGACATCTATTGCCTCATGAAAAGCTTGGTAAACATCTTCCTCCCTTTCCTCTAGACTAAACTGTGAATATCCAAGGTGAAGGTCAGAGATATGTGAGATTAACATTTTACATTCTATAGGCTCATCAGCTGCTAATCCTGTATATAGCCGGATGGAATGTACGACCCTGCTGATTCTTTGACGACTTGTTGCTTTATTGCTGCTAGTTGCTCCCATTGTTCTACCGCTTTCTGGTCAACACCTATCTTGCGCTCCTTGACCTCATCTACCTTGACAAAGGCCGGTAAATTGACCCATTGGCCTGCAAAAATTGCCTCGCCAGGATTCAACGATGTAAGCTGATCAATAAGGTCCCTACTGAGTGCTTC
>JALZFN010000095.1 GCA_030861545.1 Thermoproteota archaeon
GAAGCAATGTATACATAGCATGGAACATGTTAAATGAGGAGCTATACAAAAGAGACAGCGACGGCTTGTTTTTTATCAAGAGCTCAGATAGTGGACAGACATTTGATAACCCCGTCAAGCTGAATCGTGATAGGAATTTTGGCGAGCCGCAGATTGCTGTTGTCAACGAAACTGTTTATGTTGTGTCGGGAGGACTTCCTTCCAATGATGTATATGGTCTATTCTTGATTAAGAGCACTGATGGAGCAAAGAGTTTTTCGGAGACTGAAATGATCAATGCAAACGGCATATTTGTAAATCCGCTAAATGTAGAAGTGGCCGCTTCTGATCCGCAGTCTTCGTATGTAGCTGGGGACGTTTTTGTTTCAGGCAATGGAGAAATCCTTCTTCTAGAGATGAATGCCAATAATCCAATACGAGTACTTAATCTTAGCGATAACGCCAAGATCTCTGAATGCCCCTCAATGGCTATCTCAGGAGATAATATCTATGTTGTTTGGGAAGATCTGACTCCCGGCAACCATGAGATATTGTATGCAAAAGGTATGAGGAGCTAGCAATCTTACCAAACTGCTTTTAATCATGATGGCTAGGACTTATGCGAAGCAAGAATGTCTGAACGAACACCAGAATCGTCATCATCGCCAGAAAATAACGAAGACTCGCTGTCCAATAAGGCCAGAGAAACTGGACAGACATTGAAGGAATTGGTTGGTTCAATAGGCAAGAAAAGTAAAGCGGTAGCTGAGCAGACGTCGGCTGAGCTCAAAGAAGCGGCCAAAGATGATAATATTACAGCAAAAGATGCAGCGGACATTCAAATGCTTGGAACCTATATCGAAAGTATAATTACGATCTTTGAAGATACCATGGACAAAATAAGGGAACACCCATCGTACGACGAGCAGCATGGAATGCTTGTTGGATTTAAAAAGGTCCTGGAGGAAGAAATCAATGTAATCAATGCGAATTTGAGCATGGCTAAACGTCTCAAGCATCTGGAGCCTTCACATGGCTCTCAAACTCTCCAAGAAAAGATCGAGGAACGAAAAAGATCGAATGCTATGGATACCGATCTGGACACCCCGCCGTTACCTAACAGCGATGAAGCCAGAACAATGGCAGAAATGGTTGAAGACAATAAAGACAAACTTTAGACTGATTCTTTTCTTACCCTTTTTATCGAGCCTTTGTTGCAGTAATAGTGGCAATCTATGATTGTGATGCAGAAACCTTACAGCTGCAGACATGAGAGACACACACATACGTACTTGTAGCGTCTCAACAATTTCTTATTTCTAAGCTGGTTGGTGCTATTAGCATATCCTTACTCCCTATCCGTTTAATCTATGACGAACGCTCAACTAGGTTGGTTATGCGCAGGTTGTGGTGATAGATGCTGTTTTTCACCTATGTTACGGCTAACTTGTCGTGAAGGTTAAGAACTATTTCATAAGATATTTGGATGAAGTAATAATATATTATTTTTGTAATATGGAAGAACTATTCGAAAGACAACACAATATAGCATGGTTAGCAAGGTTATGAAGCAACATCTGATTACATCAAAACCGTGTTGACAAAATATGATGGTGCTCCTGACTATTTGCAACAAAGCTATTTGTAGAATGTCTGCAAGTCATGCGTCTACCGCAGGACGAAAATGTCCCTACTTACTATGCAAATGCAAGGAACTAATCAGGGAAAATGAACGGTGAATTCATATGTTATATCTATGATGTTCTTCTGTCTTCTGCTGCTACAACGGTTATTAAGTTCGACACCGCTTAAACATCGACTAATGAATTCAGAAATGAATGACAACAATAGAAAGAACTATTCTAAAACTATTGCGATGGGCGTTACGGGATTTCTCTTGGTCGCAGCAGCATTTGCTTTCTTATTTGCCGATTTCGGGCAGCAGTCAGCAATTGCTCAGCAGCAGGGAGGAAACGCTACTACTACAACAATTGTAACTACAGCCCATAGTACATTTACAGCTAATGGGCCAATTACAGGAACTGTCCAAGCTGGTGAACAACAAGGCGGCGGTGGCAATCAATCAGCAGGCGGCGGTGGCAATC
>JALZFN010000116.1 GCA_030861545.1 Thermoproteota archaeon
TTTCCAAATGGAATAAAGACCTGCGATTATTTAATTCCTTAACGTGGAAACCGCTGCTTATCTGCAAAGCAATTGATTTTTAGTAATCATCCAATAGCTACAGTCGATTTCGCTTCTTCTTTATGTGCATCACCTTTTTCACTATATGCTACTTTGTAATCCTGAAACATTGCCTGTTTGATATTGTCTGCTAAATTTTCAAGTTCTTCTCTATCATTAAGCTGATTCTTTCGCTTTGGCTCAACCCCAAGTGTTTTTAACTCATTTTTTAAATATTCACTCCCGCCTGTACTCTCCTTTTCAAATTTCTCCGAGGATGACTGTGGCGACGATATTTCCATAATATTCAGTGACGTACAGCTGCTTTAATTTAAGAGTTGTAGAAGTGATTTCTGGAGCTGAAATACGTGTGTCCGTGCAAATATCACAAAGGTTAAAGAATATTTTGTAATTGCCCTGGTTGTTAGATACAACGCTAGAAAGGGGTTTTATTAATCAACAGCCGTAATGCTACAGGCATTCACATATCATGTATATGATTTTTTATAGAACCTTTGCCGGTCGTTCCTTTTTACCGCCTTCTTGGCTTCTTGATTTCGGCTTCTAGGCATCCTTCTTGTCGTCTGTGTTGAATTTGAACAGCCTTAGCCTCGCTCATTGTACTGCAGAATTGCTCTAGACGATGTCGCTCACAAATTACCTTATAACCCATAATATGAAGTCAATGCTAATTAATGCCACTTCTCATCTTTTTAGCGTTTAGCTTATCATCTTCATGAAATTTGTCCTGTCATGAATCTGGACCCTATGCTCTCAATTTGCTGTTTCAATAGTCCTTCTTTATGAGATTAGATATTGACAGGCGTATTATTAATGTCCTCCATACTCAAAGAGCGGCTATGATGTTTAGATTAGTCTGATCTTGTGCTCTATAGCTGTTGGCAACTAGCTGTAAGCGTGGGATCTCTATCTCTATTCAAGGCACAAAAAAGCGGAACGTGATCAAAGTGATGCAATACTAAAGCATATGTTCAAATCGGATCCTACTGCAAGTCAATAGAACGTAGGCGGGGATTTGCATATCTTTATAAATTATTGTAGAGGATTTGTAAGTTGCTAAAGATATTTGCATAAAGGATTTCTCCTCTGATCAACTTCTGAGACATTTCTCTGATTGTGTTATATCTGATATGGCGCGACGGCTGACACTCATGTTGACGCCTTCTGATAATGTAATTATATGCCCTAACTGCGGCGACGGGCAGAAAATAATCGATATAGAGTCAGGAGAGCTTATTTGCACAAAATGCGGTTTTGTCATCAATGAGAGGTTTGGTGATGTGCATGAAGATTGGAGCATTCTTGCCAGAGAGCCCGAGAGTAAATTGAGAACAAGCCCCACCTCATTGGCGCGCTCTGGTATGGGCCTCTCAACTATCATAGGCAGGCCGGACACAAGTGCTGGCAGTGGGCTTAACGTAGCCAAGCGGGCAACATTTGATAGGCTGCGGGCGTGGGACTTTAGAGTGAAGGGGAATGATGACCGAAGCCTGCGGCGTGCATTTGTAGAGTTGGACAGACTGCGAAGCGTCCTCCGTTTATCAGAAGCAATAATAGAAAAGACTGCTTACGTCTACCGACGGGCCCAAGAGCGCGGTCTTGTTCGAGGCAGGACAATGCGAGCGGTTCTGGGCGCAGCTATCTATATTGTGCAAAGGGAGATGGGCATTTCTGGCACACGTGAGGACATTATCAAGGCTACAAGCACAAAAGAAAAAGATCTGGCAAGAGCCTATAGGATACTTTTGCGTGAGCTTGACCTGAAGGTCCCGATGCTCGACCCGATCAAGTGCATATCCAGGGTAGCGAACATGGCAAGCATCAGCGAGCGCACAAAGCGCAGGGCAATAGATATGATTCACAATGTGATAAAAAGCGGGCTTGCAGCAGGCAAGGATCCTATGGGGTTGGCTGCAGCTGTATTGTATCTTGCTTGTCTTAGCAGCGGCGAGCTAAAGAGCCAAGCCGTGATAGCGGAGGCCGCAGGCGTATCAGAAGTAACATTGAGAAAGAACCAACACATGATAATGGGCAGGCGGCAGCAGGCACCAGTATTATGAAATATGATTGTATATTTTTTTGTTTGTTGGATATGATGAATATACGCACGTACATCTCTATCATACAAACAGGCCTATCAGTTGCTCATGTATCCTGTCGTTTGATACTGCAGCATAAGAGAGCCGAGTCTTGATATCCAGGTCAGAGTCAAGATTTGCGCCTTGGCCTGAATAGATCTTAGCTCCCGCCTCTTTTGTTATCAGATAGCCGGCTGCAATGTCTGTAGGCCGGATCTTGTCTCGCAGATCGATATAAGCGTCTAAGAATCCTCTTGCCAGGAAGCACATTTCAAGTGCGTTTGCACCAAACTGTCTGATATGATAAGACTGTGCAATAATTGGAGCAAGGCGCTCGACTGTCTCAGGCTTGAGTCCGGACATGTTTATCCCAATTATAGTATCTGGAGATCGTTCTCGCTTGACTGAGATTCTCTTGTTGTTCAAAAATGCTCCTTTATTTTTTGAAGCATAATAGAGGTCGCCCCTGGAAAGATCAATGATGGCTGCATCAACTACGGCGCTCAGATAGAAGTCGGTGGCGTATGCAATCGAGCAGCAGAAGAAAGGTGTCCCGCGGAGGGCATTTGTCGTTCCGTCAATAGCATCCATAACGATGTAGCCCTGTTTGCCATCAAGCCTACCACATTCTTCTCCAATTATCGTGGATTCAATCCCTTGTTTTCTGATGAGATCAATCACCGTCTTTTCAGCTATCAGATCGATTCTGCGTGATATATCGCCTCCTGCACCTTTGCCCATCTGCTTATTTGCCAAGGCAGTCCCAGCAAGATCCTTCGTCTCGGCATGGACCTGCTGGCATGCCTGTTTTAAAATATCAACTATCATCGTTATAGTATCATCATCCCAAGATCGGCTCATAAAAGATTATGTCCAAAGATAAACATGCAGGAGGACCATCCAGCTTTTTAATCTTGCAATATGATAAAGGTTCCTCATAGTAGATTGTCCTTAGGATGCGGCTTTCATAATGTTATACCGTGGTGCACCCTTGTGACAGGGCTACGTGATGTCTATAGGCGAAGCTGAATTTCATGCAGGAGGCATTTTACAGAATTTAAGCAGGACATTTATCTGCCGTCTAAGGTTATATCAGAGATAAGGCAATTATATGCTATGTGGTCGACGTCAGCTACCACTACCCCCACCTCCTATTCTCATAACTACGATCCTAATTTGATGGAGCAATTGCTATTCAGAGTAGCGAAAAAGTGGGTTGCAGGCTATAGTGCTGATAATGCGATCGCTGTAGCGCTTGATACAAACAGCCGCCATGGTATGTCTGCAATCCTAAACTTTCTTGGCGAGGACACTACGGATGCCAAAATTGTTAACCAAACAGTTAACGAATACCTGTTGCTTATGGACTTGATGCATACAAGAAATGTGCAGGGATCTGTGTCTGTCAAGCCTACGCAGCTTGGCCTTGCAATCAACTATGATCTGTGTTTACAAAATTTCAGAAGGCTTAGTGCAAGGGCAAGAGATCTTGGGCAGTTCATATGGATTGACATGGAATCGGTCAAGTTTACAGAAGATACAATTGCCATCTATCTAGAATTGTACAAGCAATACGAAAGGATAGGCATAGCAATACAGTCATATCTCCGCCGGAGCGCAAGCGACATCTTGCACATTATTGAGCACGCTGGTAAAGTAAGGCTCGTCAAGGGTGCATACCATGAATTAGAGGAACATGCACTTCTTACAAAGGAAGAGGTTAATGCCAATTATTCAAAGCTTATGAGGATGCTCTTTGAGAGCAAGAATTATTTCGCGATTGCGACACATGACTCAGCTCTAATCGAGGAGGCGATCCACCTGAGTAAGAACTCTAACTTTGAATTCCAGATGCTGATGGGCATCAGAGATGAGCTAAAAATTGAGCTTATTAGAAAAGGGTTTGCAGTGGCTGAATACATCCCTTACGGCACCCATTGGCTTCCTTACTCAGTGCGCAGGATACGGGAGCGCAAGCGTAACCTGCTACTGCTGGCAAGGTCGCTTATTCAACAATAGCGATCTTGTATATTCTTTGGTTATTTGTTGGCAGTATTTCTTTGGGCACGATGGATAGGTGACGAACCAGAAAATAACTAACGAAGAAGTGATTAACCAAATCATTATCATGAGACGCCTGCTTAGATAACAAATTTCGTGAGCTTTAGGATATATCTAAGATTTCGTATGTGGATGCACAATAGCTAGACTGAAATATGACATTTAGTAGTGAGAAATGCCATAGCAATTGTGAGGCTCCTGGTTGACGAGCAGCATTAGGGAATCTCCTTACAAGTCAGAAAATGACATCGGATGAAGAGGATGACAATGAACAGCTAGATAATCGCAATGTTGGTGATGACGTCGGTAGTCTGGACAAGCAAGCAGAAGATGAAGAAGGGCAACAACATGGTCAGGAACTGGCAAACAAGCCTAACCAGATAGTGAGGGTTGACGAAAGAAGTACAGAGTAAAGTCATAATCAAACTGTGACAACGAGTATTACTTATCTTGGATGAATCGGGCTGGTAGGATGAGTGTAAGTTGTAGCAATTCACTGAGGGACTACTAATCAGAATATGACAAAAGTAATACTGAAGGAAACACTGAAATTGTAAACAGCCTTTTTAAGAGCTGTCAGCTCGTGGCGAATATTAGTAATAATGATTCCTTACATGATATTTTCATTTGTTATGACGATAGAGACAAAGACATGGCACGACCTTTGTATGAATTTCTTGAGAAAAAAGGAGTCAAACCATGGATATATGAGAAAAACATGAATTGGGATGCAGGTAGTATTCACCAAGGTCTTCATAAGGGAATACTGAATTCTAAAAGTAGTGTAGTAATAGTAACACAAAATTTGCTTAAAAACGACAGTTATGCAAGTACTGAGATTAATATGATATTCACAAAAAAAGTAGTCCTAAAAAACAAGTGGATTTTCGCTATCTGGCATGGAGTAAAACGAGAGGATATAGCAGTGTATAATCTAGACCTAGCCGGTGTGGATGGAATACCGTAGGAAACAGGCATTGATGTGGTATCCGATGAGCTGATAATTCGCATGAGGAGAGGTCTACTGATTGGCTAGTTCTGAAGATAATTCCCCTACTTCCTCCGACAATGAAGATAGTCAGCGTCAACAGTCGATGCAATTCAAAATATTGGATAAGCTTTATACAGAATCAAAAGGCTACAAGTATGCCTTTATTCCATTCGACTCC
>JALZFN010000139.1 GCA_030861545.1 Thermoproteota archaeon
GGAAGGTGCACTTATTGTCCTGGAGGGATCGAATTCAATACACCGCTTAGTTATACAGGAACAGAGCCAGCTACAAAGGCTGCACAAGGGTTCAGTTTCGATCCCTACCAACAGGTGCACTCAAAGATAGAACAGCTACAATCACGTGGGCATGACACAGGTAAGACAGAGATCGTTATTGTGGGCGGCACATTTCCATTTATGCCAGCAGATTATCAGCGGCAATTTGCCAAATCATGTTATGATGCTCTCAATTTTAAGAAATCATTCAGCCTCCAGGAAGCGATATTTGCCAATGAGACTGCCAACAACCGATGTGTCGGGTTCACCGTAGAGACCAAGCCGGACTATTGCAAAGAGTCACACATCAATCTTATGCTAGAGCTTGGAGTTACGAGAATAGAACTTGGCATCCAATCTCTTGACAATAATGTATACAAATTGACGAATAGAGGCTGCACACTTGACGATGTTGTCTATGCATTCAAGATTGCGCGGAACGCTGGTTACAAGATAGTTGCTCATATGATGCCAGGATTACCAGGAAGCTCTCCTGAAAAAGACATTGAAGACTTCAGGCAATTGTTTGAGGATGATGCCTTCAAGCCTGACATGCTGAAGATATACCCAACACTCGTGCTCGAGAACACTGGCCTATCCAAGATGCATAAAATGGGTAAGTATGAGCCGTACTCTGGGGACGAGATACTGAATATAATTATGGAGGTCAAAAAGAACGTACCTGAATGGGTGCGCATAATGCGGATCCAGCGCGAAATTGAATCAAAGGATATCACTGCGGGCCCCAAGAGCGGCAACCTCAGGCAGATAGTTTTACAAAAGCTGAGCCAACAGGGCTACGCGTGCAAATGCATCAGGTGTAGAGAGACAGGCCTGCGGAGAAGGTATCCTGCAGATGACGAGGTAATACTAAAAAGAACTAGTTACCTTGCCTCTGGAGGCCGCGAGATATTCCTTTCATATGAAAGTAAAGCCAGCGATACGATCCTTGGATTCTTGCGGCTGCGAAAAGTAGTGGAACCGCATAGGCGCGAGCTTGAGGCGAGCGCGGTGGTGCGAGAGCTCCATGTCTACGGGCAGGCTGTCGGCGTCGGTAGAAAGATGACAGGAGATAGCTACCAGCATAGAGGGTATGGCATGAAACTGCTCAAGGAGGCGGAGCGCATCACAAAGGAAGAGTTGCGACGTAGCAAGATTGCGATCATCAGCGCTGTTGGTACTAGACAGTATTACAAAAAGCTGGGCTACCAGCAGGATGGCCCGTATGTTTCAAAGGTGCTGTAACGAATGGAAGAGCAAGTAGTCATCGGTAAGGGAACATGGATAGATAAAGTTGCAGACACACTAATCAAAAGGGAGAGAAAGCTTGGGCGCAGCGTCGATTTGATAAGAGTCGAGAGTGGCCTTGGTGCATCAGGCATACCTCACATAGGCAGTATGGCTGACGCAGTGAGAGCTTATGGTATCGCCCTAGCCCTTCAAAATCTTGGCTTCAAGTCGGAACTGATTGCGTATTCAGATGACATGGATGGTCTTCGCAAAATTCCCCAGGGTTTGCCTTTCTCGTTGCAGGATCACCTTGCGAAGCCAGTCTCGAGTATCCCAGATCCATTTGGCAGCTGCCACTCATCCTATGGTATACACATGAGCAGCCTCCTCTTGGAGGGCCTCGATAAGGCAGGGATAAAGTATCGCTTTCAGAGTGGAAGGGAAGCATACAAGCAAGGGATTTTAGTGAAGCAAATTGATACAATTCTGAAGAATAGCACTAAAGTAGGTCAGAAAATAGCCGAGTTTGTGGGTCAGGATAAGTATACTGAAGTACTACCTTATTTTCCGGTGTGCCACAATTGCGGTCGACTCTATACCGCGGTGGCGCAACAGTACCTACCTGAGCAAAAGCGGGTCATGTATATCTGCCAGGATACTACGATAGGCAAGATTGCTACCAGAGGTTGTGGCAACAAGGGCGAGGCGGACATCACAAAGGGTGAGGGCAAGCTTGCTTGGAAAGTTGAGTTTGCCGCAAGGTGGCAGGCTCTTGACATACGCTTTGAAGCATACGGAAAGGACATCATGGACTCTGTCAGAGTAAACGACTGGATTTCAGATGAAGTACTTTCCTATCATCACCCGCTCCACGTCAGGTATGAGATGTTCCTCGATAAATCGGGTAAGAAGATAAGCAAGTCTGCAGGCAATGTGCTAACGCCTCAGATGTGGCTGCGATATGGCACGCCTGAATCAATTCTGCTACTGCTCTTCAAGCGAATTACCGGGACTCGTCATGTGGGGCTAGATGATGTGCCCGCCCTGATGGACGAGTACGATCATTATGAAGACGTCTACTTTGGGAAGATAAAGGAGGATAATCTCGCCAAGGTGACTAAGATCAAGGGAATCTATGAATACATTAACAAGCTCAATCCCCCCAGAGAACCGAGCCCTCATGTGCCGTACCAATTCATAGTACAGCAGGCGTCAATATTTCCACCCAACAGTGACCGCGATGAAAAGGTGTTCAATAGACTCCTCAAATATGGCATGGTCAAGGAGAAAACTGACAATATAATTCTCAAGGTCAGGCTGGCATCCAACTGGGCTGACGACAATATGGCAAAAGACCAAAAGTTCCATGTACTGCTGTCCGACTCCCATCTCAAGGCGGTGAAGGAGTTGATCGAAACGATCAACCAGTTTAGTGGTCTTAGCGATAC
>JALZFN010000160.1 GCA_030861545.1 Thermoproteota archaeon
GCTGAGGTATATGCACCGGTCTGATTTGGATAATCAGGAAAATCTTTGTAGGAATCATAAATATAGAAAATTATATCGCATCCTTTGGCCAGGTCAAGGGACGATATATGCCTAGAACTTATATTCCACGCGCCATAATTATCTGTGTATTCTCTCAACGCTTGGCGCCAGTGCTGTACAGCTAATTTTGTCCAAACATAGTATGAGTTAGGAATACCTTCTTCTTTGTAAATGCAACTGTCTATTTTTTCTGTGTTCCATTTATGCGATATCAATGGTATCTCATTTTCTTCGAAATTAGTTTGTGGGCTATAATAGGCAGCACCTGATGCCTGTTGCATAGGAGTAATGAGCGCTAGAGCAACACTAAAGAAACATGATACTATCGCTATCGTGGTAAAAGTAAAGATGGCAAATGCAGTGAGTTTCATCATTATTTAAGTCTGAACAGTAAACTTCATATCAATTAAGTGGAAAGATGCGATAGATCACTCTCAACAAATTAGATCACTGAGAGATGCAGTCTTTGAACAATCAATCATAAAAATCCGGAAGCAAAGCCGATAGCCATAGCAGCTAGCACCAATGCACTCATCTTTGGGAGGTATCTCGTATAATGAATCACCTTGTGTTGAATGCGCATGTAGAGTTTGACGGCCAAGAGAGTTGTACCTATGAGTGCTATTGCTACAGAAGAAGCATATGCGACCATCAATAGTATTGGATTAACGCCGCCTACAGCTAGCGAGAGAATAACAAATTCTTCTTCATGTGCGAAGCCAAGCACAAGTGCAAAGCCTGCAATTGCTGCAAGCGTCGGCCTTACCTTTTGCTGATGCATATGCACATGTGTATGGTAACCGATTTCCTTATGCCAATGAGAGTGTTCATGATCGATATTATCTGTATGCTCTTGGTGTAGGTGTCCGTGCTGAGTTTCCGCCAAATCTTCAGATTTTTCTCTCCAGAAAATGAACGCCAATATGCCTAGCGCAATGCCTACTGCATAATTCATGTACGTTTGCGGTATCTGTATTAAGATAGTTACAAAGATAAACGCCAGTACCACAGCAATTGAGGATAGAAAGTGTGCACCTGCTATTATGCTAGAGCTAGCAACACTGCTAAACAATGGCCTTTTACTTCGTATCGAATACAGAACTGCTACTGTCCAGCCGTGAGACGGATTGACTCCATGCAGCAAACCAAAGGCAATTACGCCTAGCAGTACCGGTAGAATGTCTACCAAGCTATATGCTGAATCAGTACAAAAGTAACTAATTAATCTTGCAATGACATCATGTATATTGGGGGCATCAATGCTGGCTTTGCTTAAAGAATAAGTCATAAAAATCTCGAAATGCAAAGCTGACAGCCAAAGTGGCTAATACCTATGTCATACTAAGAGGATCATAATTGCTATAGCGAATAAAGTACAAATCTGAACAAGCAAAAGACCGAGAGTACTTATGTCTATCAATTTCAGAGCCACAGAAGAGGAATATGCCGTCATCAGTAGAATGGACCTAGGAGCGCCAAGAGCAAGTATCAAAGTGACACATTCTTCCTTCTCATGTGCAAAGCTGAAAATCAAACCAAAGCTTGCTATAGCAGCAATCATCCTTTGGACAGTTCTTTTTTCGGCTATCTCAATTTTCGAGTGGGTTCCTATTCGTTTATGTGGATGAATGTTCTGTCTCTCTGCATGTGTTCTCTAGTAATCAAAAATGGGTTCAGAGAATGTCAGGCGGTTATAGGGGTCTGTTATTGCCTTGCTCATCAAACGTAGATATATCGCCGTATTTCTATTGCCAGTTCATTCATTTGCCCTTGGCCTTAGCGGATGAAGCTGATGCTATGTTAGCATTCCAGTCTTGGAATTATTCTAGTATCAGAGCGAATTCATACACAGACACGTCTGTCTTTACCTTGAATGAAGACGGAGGACTTGTAGGGAAAACAAACGAACAAAACCTTGCAAGTCCACTAAAGAATAAGCGCTCGTCCGATTTAAGATTAACCGTAAAGAAACTAGCACCAATTTTGTGGTTCATTTACAAGAGCGAGAATTAGCGCCAAATCTGTAAGTTTTCAATACACATTGATTTGTATTCGAGCTATGCTCGTCCGTATAATAATACGGTCAGAAGGGGTCAGGTATAAAATAATTCAATAGTTTCCGCAATGGTTTCAGCATCGAATGCCAATCCCAGTCCAGCAAAGGAAAGATAATCATAGGGTGGAGTCCTATAGGAGCGTATCGGGACTCTGCTATTATCCCTAAAACGATCACTGGAAAGGTCTGCATTTGAATTCTATCCCTCACATTACGCATAGTAAGGGGTTTTGGAACAACTGGGCTACCACTTGAACCAGGGATAATGGCTCCATCGATTAAAAATCCACGTAGAGTTCTTTTTCTCGTGGTGCCATCTTTTTCCGTTTTTTCATCTTCTAGCTCTTCGCCTATCCTAGTTGAGATTATCCCGGTCCTTACTAAGGGAAAATTGGTGGTTCTGTGTTTTAAGCGCAAGGGGTATCCAATCACGAGAATTTCATCTCCTATCTTGATATCATTTTCTTCAAGCAACTGTTTAGTTGCTAACATTCCATACGGCACTGATTGCGATTCGATTAATGGGTGTTCTACTAAAAGCTGCGTTATGTCAAAGGCAATAACATCTACGTCTTGTGATGGGTGCTCCCTGTATGACTTAGTGTCGTTACCTATATTAGTAGGGAATTCTGCTTCCTTGCTTGAGATAGTATTTTTGACTTCTTTGACATTTAGATGCAAAGTTACATAATTAACACTCTCTCGCAATTGCGGCTCATCATGTAGGACATGTTTATTTGTAATAAGAAACACTCTACCCTCGTTAGTTCCTGGTGCATTTGGCTTGAATACCAGAAACCCGGTTCCTCTACCACCCCACTGATTTTCTCTTAACATCGTATTATAAATCCAGAAACTTGAAACAGGAGAAGACATGGTGAAGGTATCATGGATTCCCTCCTCATGTATTTATACTAAGAATAGCTCGTGGCCGCAAAATTCAGGTCCTCTCAGAGCGATGAATAAACATCTAGCCCCTACCACTCTACAGATGCTGATACCGGGTTCTTGCTGCTGCCGCCGTTACAACCGACCATTTTCTCATCCATTGCAGCAGACTTATTATTGACTCACAGCACTTTCTGTAACTTCAAGTAACTTTTTCTGAC
>JALZFN010000179.1 GCA_030861545.1 Thermoproteota archaeon
ATCCTATATTTAGCGTAGCCTCAAGAAGGCATCGTCATTAGATGATGGTGGATAGTTAGCAAATTGGGTAGGACCGTACCGTCATTTAGAATTGTATTAGAGGAGGAAAAGAAGGAGTGGAAGCCATTTCGTGCTGCGTTGAATAGGTCAGAGAAGAAGGGGTTTGATGATATGTGGGATATTCCCAGGTTATACATGACAGCTTGC
The DNA here is from genome assembly GCA_030861545.1 of Thermoproteota archaeon. Taxonomy (GTDB): domain Archaea; phylum Thermoproteota; class Nitrososphaeria; order Nitrososphaerales; family Nitrososphaeraceae; genus Nitrososphaera. Next base: position 208 of record JALZFN010000179.1, read on the forward strand.
TCTAATGCTGTTTCACTCGTACCACTCCAACCAATCTTTATGTCTGTTCTGTTTCACCATTACAAACAGCTAATGGAAATGAAAGCACAGGTTGAACAGACGAGCACTAAAGTTGAAGGAAAAATAGAGTTTTACAGATTAGGATATCACGTCTAAAATTGTTCTATATTGAAAGAAAGGAGAGAGAGCGTGTAAGGCCCTATCTCATTGGACGAAATTGGAATTCAAAGACCAATGAGTCAGGTATCTGGAGCACCCCTACGATGGAATTAAAGGCTCTCTCTCCTCTCATATACGTAAGAGGGGTGTATAGCAAGGGCAGCTATAAGGTTTGAGGAAAATTCTGGCAGGGATTTTATACCTTCTAAATTGTTAGAAGATATGCTAGTTGGAATCCTAGCGCAAATGTAGTATTAATCCAACCTTGTTCTACGAGATATATAATAAGGCTCTCAGCCACATAATCAAAACTATTTGATTTCTGCTAAAGTTTCTTTTTAAGTTAAAGGAAAAATAACCCTGGCTACCTGATTGTATAAATTCTCAAATAAAGCTGCCATATAAGCCATCTACTATGGCTTTATTCAACGTTTTTCTATAGTAACAATCATTCCATGCTCTTATGTATTTCTAGCCGTCCCCTTATTTGGGAGAATACGGCGTCATAGCCCCTAACTCCGGCACTGCAAATGGCAGCAACAAAGCGTTTGTATCCCCGGATGGCGCCGATTCTCCCTTATGGTATAGCAGATGCTGCATGTCTATAATAGATAATGAAGCTGACGAAGGTTGTTCCTCGATAGAGGCAAGGGGTTCAGAGACCAAAACATGTACCCCGACTGTAAATTTCTCAATGTATAACAATTGGAACTGATAGAATTACATTTCATGGAAATGATCGTTTTTTGACTGGAAGCATCTGATAAAGGAGTTCACATTTATGAAAAAGTGATGTTAAGGTAACCGACCTCAAAATGAGTAGATTTTCAGAGAGCATATCCGTTTTACTTTCCCATTACACATCATGTCAGGCATACAAAGCTTAAATGGAAATGACGGAATTTTTTTAATCTCAAAGGAGAACGTAATTTCGGAAAAGACTCTGAGAGATAATATTATTGGCATCGCAATGGGGACTTCTAAGGATAAAAGAGTAAATGACAATATTGTAACAGGAAATTGAATTAGAATTAATTTGGCAATACAGACTCGACGGTAATACGTTGTAGAGTAATATCGTTAAAAAACCTGAAAATTTACAGGTCGAGTATTTTGAAGAATCTGCAGGTAATACCATAAAGAACAACAACTTACAGTACAAGAAAAGTTATCGATACAGCTTGAAACATGAAAGTAATTATCTTCTTCTAACATTAAATTTCAGATAGATCATTCTTAACTCTTAAGAATAGAGACTTTCATAGGGTTATGCCTAAAACAAGAAAGTATCAAAAAAAATAGCCAGACTGGGCAAACAAGACGAGGAGTCGAATCAAAAGTTCGAGTGCATATACCAAAGTAGGGTGGAGGAGTTCACTGCCATCACGGGGCATCTGTTCTTCAAGGAGAACAGCGGGGAGGAAGTGGCGGTGTAACTCTAATCCCACCCTCTTTTACTTTATGATTATGCTTTATATGATCATTAGTGAATTTATCCACGTTGCAATAATAACGTGCCACTACCAACCTAGATTGGCAACAAGTAAAATGGCATCATTTTTGTGATTCATTTTTGGTAAAGAATTTTTTAGTTTCTCCAAGCATCAATACCTCTGCTGCTGCTATCTTGATCACAACGGGCAGGTCACACACTGCCTTGCCTATGGCCAGACAGTAGCGTTGAGGAAGTGTTCTTACTATGGACCGTATTGTGTCGTTATCTGCTAGTGACACTTTAGATATCTTGTCTAGATCGCTGTCATTTGTAAAGTTGAACAGGAAAATATTGTCTACTTGTCGATATATGCTATCGTTTATTGCATCAGGCTGGTTCGTGATAAAGGTAGTGTAAATACCAAAGTGCCTCATGCGCGTAATGATATCCTCCCAATATGTGTCGCGGATGTACAGGTGTGCTTCTTCTGCAAACAGAAAAATGGGCGGAATCTGCCTGTGCTCTAGCAGGTCGACAATCTTACTCAATACTAACTCGACGACCATCCTTCGTACGGTGGGAGAGACTTCGCCCATATTGATCACAATAGCTGCACCGCTATTACCTGAAATTATGTCCTCAAATTGCAGCCCTTGATCACCATTGATGAATAGTCGTGAGGACTGAATGACATGGTAGCGGGACACCAGCGCATCCCGCACAAGCTCATTTATGTTCCAAGTGTTAACAGCGTTACCTATGGCATCTATCGAAAGCGTCTGTTTGTTCTCAAGCCCGTCCCAGATCCGCAAAAATTCCCGTAGCGATGCGGCAGGCATATCAAGAGCATTTCTAAGCATTCCTGATATCGCTGTCTTGCCGCAATAGTTGAGAGTAAATCTAAGGGTCTTGCCTGGCTCAAGCACCTTGACCTGCCGGTGGATTGATGACGGGACACCAGTGCGGCTCCATCTAAGGCCTCCATACTCATTATTTAGGTCAAATACAATCACAAACGCACCATGCTGCACTAAGGTCTGGATAAGCACTTTGGATAGATGTGACTTACCCGATTCTTTCTTGCCGGTAATGACAGTCAATTTTCCATCCAGATCTTCCGCATAAATTTCAAACTCTCCATCGTCTCCAGTCCTGCCAAGTGGGATAGGAAACACGCCATGTCTTCCGAGTAAAGAATCAAGCTCTTTCATAGCAAGCCTCCTTATCTTGGATTCAACTCTTGAAGGGAGCCATGTGACGTCACTTGATAATTTCCCGTTATTGACAGACGCCCTTATCTTGGCGCGAAATATTCTGGCATCTCTTACCAGGCGGGATAAACCGCCGATGTTAAGCGGATCGTGTAGATTCTCTACGCTTGATGCATTGACAACCTCTTCTTTGACAATGTCTTCAATCAGAGCCTGAGATGAAAGATACTCTTCATCATAGACCTGCACGACCATACTCCTGCATCTATCCTCTATGAGCAGGTAATCTCCCTTGGCCGCTGCGTCTTCTCTCACTGCAAGTAAGAGCAGTTCATTGTTATTCTTTGATAATATTTTCATACCGATATCGACCCCAAAAGAGTCCTACGTATATCATCTGCAGCTAACTCTGTTACGTCGTAGCTGTTAAGCACATGGCTTCTGAGGCATGTCATCTCTGTGCTTGTGAACGTGGAGATGTAGTGTGCAAGCCTTAAGGTCTCAGGATAGCCGCCTGCTACCACGTCATTGCCAAGCAGCATGCCAAGTGATTGGCTCCTGTCCCCTACAATGTCTGCTCGCAAAATAGGGGTGCTGCCCTTTTCCAATTTGACCATTAGGTTATTGCCAACTGTGTTCCGGATCAAGCTTTTTATGATATCATCAACTTCAATGTAGGCTGGCCCTGGTACCTTTGTCAGCGGAGCGGCTGCCCTATCAAGCGCCTTGAGCCGAGTACTCTTACTAATTCCAATAAGCATATTTCTGCGAAGTACACAGCTCTCTGAAATCTTTCTAATACTGTGCTCTCTGTCTTCAAAGATCGATGCTTTGAGCGAGCCATCTACCAGAATAATTGAATTTGTAAAGTGGCTTGCAATCTCATTTTGCACAGCTCTCTCTGCGCGTACTCTTATCAGACGTTTTGCCAGGTCGTCGTCCAATAGCACAAGCCTTGATAGCCGCTCCTCCAGTTCTGACTCATGAATCGTGCTTTCGCTTAGGTAGAACAACACTGGACCTATCTTAAAATGCATGAGGCTTCGACCGGCATAGGCGGTAGCGAGGCCACACTTGATGCCATAAAGGCTTCCATCTTCCGTTTCGGCAAGCTTAACGCTGCTGGAGTCTATAGCTGCTACAAGCGCATTCTCTTTGATCGGCTTGATGGTAGTTACCGTAGTTGAAATGTAGGGATTAGATCTAAGACCCCAACCCTCAACTGGTATCATTTTCTTGTCGTCGAAGCAAAACACAAGCTTCTTTCCCTTTAGCACGTCAAGCTTTGGTTCAAGGCATCTACTGACTGACTCCACAACGTCAAGGTCGCCAAGCGTCAACATCGCATCAGAAAAAAGAGGTTTTTGCTTGTTCATGTTGTTCAACAATAACTGCGGGCACAAGTATATTAATATTGCTCAACTTGAACAATATGGTCAGCAACACCTTTATCAATAGCAACCTGAGGGTTATATTTAAGCAGATATGAGCAGCGAGCCTGCGGAGGAGGTCAAGATAAAGCTCAAGCATGGTGAATGGGAGGTCGAGGTGACCTGTCTTGAGAGCAGAGTCAAACAAGTAATTGAAAACGTGCTTTCAAGTCTTGATACTACGAAGATGGTGGGACCAGCCTTGCAGAGCCAACTCGATGAGCTAAGGCGAGAGATAGACTCCTTAAAGGTGAGACCCATCGCTGAACTACAGCCAGAGGGAGACCGGCAGAAAGTGACAGCCAAGGGCGGTATGACATGCAGGGGCCTTTTGGAAAGTCTCTGGCTTGAGGGACATTTTGCCGATGAAAGATCGCTTGGTGAAGTCCACGAAGAGCTATCAAGAAGAGGCTACAACTACGACAGGACTGCAGTCTCCCATTCGCTTACAGATATGGTGCGAGAAAACATCTTGACAAGAATTGGAACAATGCGAAATTACCGATACATCCAAAAAAGGCCACCAAACAGCATCACTGAGCAGGTCTGATCTTTTTCGTTACAGTAGAATTGAG
>JALZFN010000242.1 GCA_030861545.1 Thermoproteota archaeon
GTGCTCTCTTGAAGGTTCTTACAGCCCGACAAGCTGCAATTTAATTGAAGATTGGATCATTACGTCTTTTACTGATGCAAACCAGAAGTCTGTAAAACATTCTAGAAAATGAAGCTTGCTGACGCTCGACGTGATCAATACCGCCGCATGGCAAAGAATAAAGGATACCGGGCAAGATCTGCCTACAAACTGCTACAGATAAACAAGTCTTACAATATTCTAAAAGAGGGTGATAAGGTGGTCGACCTGGGGTGTGCACCTGGGGGGTGGTTGCAAGTGGCTATAAATGAGATAGGATTGTCGGGAAAGGTCGTCGGTCTGGACCTCAAGCCCGTTGAACCGGTTGCTGGCGCGACGATCCTGCAAGGAAGCATAGAGGATCCAAACATACTAAGTAAGATATCTGAAATTCTGGGCTGCAAAGCTGATGTTGTTCTCTCAGATCTGGCTCCAAATGTAAGCGGTATATGGGACATAGATCATGCAAGGCAGCTTTCTCTTTCCACAATTGCATTTGGCTTTGCTCAGCAGATGTTAAGAGCGGGTGGAAGCGCAGTCTTCAAGGTGTTTGAGGGTGAGATGCTAAGCAAGTTTAGATTGGAATTGAGGAATAGCTTTGGCAAGGTGATTTTAAGTAAGCCTTCCGCAAGCCGGCAGGAGAGCAGCGAATTATATATGGTTTGCCTCGACTTAGATAATTAATTTGCTACCAAGAAGACACCATTTTAGAAAAGATCTTGCGGAATAATGTAGACCAAAATTCATTTATTAGACATCAAGAGTATTCATTACATTATTTATCAAGCTGTCGATTGCTCGACAATTTCGAGAAATTCACTCCTGCTGATAGGCTTTCTGATGACATCTTTTTCCTTTAGACCTGGCAATATAAAGACACACACGTTCTTGTGCTACGTCAAGGGCTGTCACAAAAATTATCTTTACATCCTGTTTATCGCTTTTAGGCTATTGTATATCTGTTGCCTATTTATATCTGGCATTCTTACATCGGTGATCACAAAATCGTAGTATGAAGCGCCAAGGAGGGCAAATTCTGCTGCTTTTGTTGCTGTTCTTCTTCGGATGCTGCTATTATGTACCTCTCAAATCTGGACAATCGATATTCGTATTCCTTGGCAGTCCTATCGTTTGCTTGCTGAATGTTTTTGATATAGTTGGCGAGCAGAGGGCTTGTAATTTTTCTGCTTCTACTGCGTCTGGTCGCCGTAGCAGGATGTGGAGTAGTAATAAGGTTATTTCCACTTTTCTATATCTTTATACGAAGTTAGCTTTAAAGTCTCAGTTGATCAAACATTAAATCGAATCAATTAGTATGTTGTTCAAACAGTAGGATTTTTGAACACTCTAGCTTAGAATTTCCCCAAAGACAACAAAGATTATTCCAGACGCTTTATATTAAATATATGATTGAAATTTCTATAAACAATGGGAATAGCTTCATTTATTTTTTAATAAAACCAATAATTCCACTTAGTAGAAAGCGGATTAAATTTAATTAACCCGTAAACAATTCTGTAGAGTACTGACAGTGAAGATGCCATACACTGAGGTTGATCCCGCAAGCGTAAAAAGCACCAGCAAAGAAGCTACCCACAGCAAGATCTTGGTGCTCTGCATAGATAGGGATGACGACATTGGTTCAAAGGGCGGCATTGAGACACCAATTGTGGGTCGTGATGCATGTATCAACGCCGGCACTAGACTTGCGCTTGAGGATCCAGAGGATGCAGATTCAAATGCTATTTTTGGCGCAGTTAAGACATATGAGGAGCTTGTGAGCAAGGGCCACGCTGCGGAAGTTGCAGTAGTCGCCGGCAAGTTCAATAGGGGCGTCGAGGCTGATGAGAAGATAAGCTTCGAGGTAAAAAGCATTCTTGAGAAATACCGCGCTGACAGCGCAGTCATTGTCTCTGATGGCGAGGACGATGAGACAATCCTGCCTGTGATCCAGTCGAGGGTGCCCGTGATATCAGTCAGGCGTGTAATTATTAGGCATAGTAGAAGTGTCGAGTATTCATACGCAGTGCTAGGCAGGTATCTTAGGATGCTCGTTTATGATTCTCAGTATTCAAAGTTCTTTTTAGGCGTCCCCGGTGTCCTACTTGCAGCTGGCGCCCTTGCTGTCATATTCGATGCAGCTAAGTGGATCACTGCAATAGTGCTTGCAATCCTTGGCGGTGCGTTCATCGTTAGGGCATTTGACATTGACAAGGCTATAAGCTCATTTGGCAGGTTGACTCCAACGTCGTTTATCAAGATATTCTCCATCATTGGCGGTGTGCTTATCATACTGGCGGCCATTGCAAACGGGTTGTCTAACATACCACCTAGCGTACTCACGCCTGAAATGAGCACATTTGACGTCCTGTCAAATCGAGTTATAGTGGGAAGATTTGCCACCAGCACAATAACTCTGCTATGGATAGGCATCGCAACGATCCTTGGCGGCATCTTGCTGAGCAACTGGTTCAAGGGAAGCAGCAGGATTATGTCTGACATACTACGTCTTACAGTGCTTGCGCTGCTCTATATCCCAGTGCTACAGTTTACATCTGTGCTCACAGAAAGGACAAACCCATTTACGCTCATCTCATCGCTGCTGGTAGGCCTTGCAGTGTCGCTCGTAGCTGCAACCTTCCTTTACTATTATTTTAGGAACAAGAAAGGCGGCGAGGTTCTAAAACGCGATGTAAAGTGACTACAACAAAATCTCCTATGCTACACCAGCACGGCCACTATAATCCACAACAGCAGAAATGGTTTTGCGGCTACTGGATGTCGCAAGAAGAATGGTTCGACATACACAACTATGCACCCCCAGCTTTACTACAGGATCAAGACCATGAACTATCTGCAGAAGAGCGGGATGACAATGCTGCTGGTGAAGAGTGACATTGCAAAAACTTACAAACAACCAAATCACTGACACTCCCTATTGGAAGACGAGCGGTCGGCCGGCGCAGTGGTATTCTATATGGAAGGCAATTCTGAGCCGGAATACCTATTATTACATTACGCAACCGGCCACTGGGACTTTCCAAAGGGAAATATTGAGGCTGGAGAGAACGAAAAACAGACTGCTATCCGTGAAATCCGGGAAGAAACAGGCATTAGTGATATTGAATTTTTCGACGGGTTCCGAATGAAGATCAAATATACATACAGACATGGCAAGAAGCTTGTACGAAAAGAGGTTGCGTTATATCTTGCTCGGACACACACGCATCAAGTAATCCTCTCGCACGAGCATATCGGCTTTGCATGGCGAAAATTCGATGAGGCAATGCAGCAACTGACTTATCGAAATGCCACAAATCTCTTGTCAGCCGTAAAAGAATATCTTTATCAACATTCACTTGCTTATAGATAAAATTCTGTTTTGGATTTCTTTTGCGGCCTCGCCAGGCTGCTTGGACTCAATTATCGACCTGCCTATTATCAAATAGTTTGCTCCGCTCCTGATTGCATGCTCTGCACCGCCGCCCTGTGGCCCAATTCCCGGCGAATATACCGGTAGCCGCCCTGCAACTTCTCGTAAAATCTCAAGCTTAGTAGCGCCCACAACTATGCCGTCGGCACCCGTAGCCTCCGCCCTTCCAAGAAATGCTTTGTATAGCCTCCGCCCTTGTACTTTAAGTCCAAAGCCTTCCTTTGCCCCTGGGTGGCTCATATAGACAAGCGCGATGATACCAGTACCCGCCTTATGGGCCCTTTGCACTAGCGAAGCAAGTCCGTTTTTGCCGATGAAAGGATTTGCTATTGTGGCATCAAAGCCCATATTTGTTAGTAGGTCAAGGGCGACAGCGTTGGTGTTTTCAATATCGTTCAGTTTGATGTCTGCTATAGACTGTAGACCAAAAGAGTGAACCCGTTTATTTATTCGCGAAATTTCAGACGCAGAGAGTGGCAGGATGATGTGAAAGTTCATCTTGACTGCACAGATGTATTGCTCGACGGCACAGATGGTCTCTACTGCAAATTCACGCAGCATTTGCTTGCCTGATGAGCGAGGATCGAGTGCAAGAACTATGGGGCTCTTTTTTTCCATGGCCGCTATGGCAATCCTTTCGGAAAAGGGCCTAGTCATAGGTCTTCACCAGCGGGTGATCAGCTGCTAACTTTATTACCTTGAGGTACACAAAGCCGTGCTCATCCAACCTTGTCGAGAACATTGGCTGATCGATCCTCTGGCTGCTGTAACGTAGAAATGGCTCCTTTGGCTCCTCTGCCAAAGTCAGGTAGTAGAAGTAGGATATTGTCTCATTGTCATTCGCACTCATTGTAGCGCCAAGCACTATTTTGCCTCCGGGTTCTTTAAACAGAAAGAGCGGCAAGGGAGGCTCGTCATATATTGTCTTGTAGGCTGCCACCTTGGCAAGGCTCGACAAGTCCTTCAGCTTTATGACTGTATAGCCAGAGCCTTTGTCGATCCTTGCCGATTTTGTAAGTGAGCGGGGAAACTTTTCCACCTTTAGAATAGGTGAGTAAACATATGTCGGATTAGCCACCGAGCCGGCAAGCAACACTTCTTCAATGCCGTTACTTACCCTGTAGGCAAGGTACTGACCATCCTTTGCAGGTTCTTGTGCATAATAGATCACCGGCCTTCCATTGATAATGTCAGTTTGAACAGCAAGCACCTCTTGCCGGTTAAATCGAAGTGAAAATGCAGGCAAAGGAGTCCGCTCCAGCGCGCATACTAATCTGCCAAAATCCTTAAGGTTTGCTAGCGCAATGTAACATGGAGCTTTTATCCGCAAGTCGCGATATTGTTAATACTTACGATATTAAAGTCATCCGTCGACAGTAGACTAGTTGTCATCTGACAAGCTTGGCAGGCTTGTAGGGCAAGCCAAATCAATTCTTGTTGCAAGTAGCAACCCTGATAGGGCCTCGCTATGGCATGCCTATGTGGCGCTCGAATACGCCATTTTAGATCTGAAATTACGTCATGGCCTTGCTGGAAATCAGCTACCACCTACGCCTGTCAAGTCGGCAGATCTCGCTACTGCGAAGTCAATGATTAGTAGGCTTGATCTAGCATCAGTCGACAAGAAAAAACTCCTCTATGAACTACGTTCATGCAGGAATATAGTCAAGGCGTTAGTCGCATCCTATAATGATGATGCGCGATCGACAACATCGTAGAGCTCCTGCCCGGTGCCTATTAGCGTCACCCTCAGGCCAGTCTCATTTTCAATGTTTTCAATAAATTTTTTTGCTTCTGCAGGTAATTTTGTGTATTCGCGTACGCCTGCCGCCTGGGGAAAAACCACGTCTAGCTTTGTGACTGCAAGCTGTGTTGCGCTGTTGAGCCTGACCGCTTTCTTGGCAAGCTCCATGTCAAATGGCGCAGCCCTCCTCTGCCTACCAGTGACGCTCCCGTACTCTACCCAACCGAGCATTTTTGCCTCCTCATTGCTCAGCTCCTTCCCAAGCGGTCCGCTACCAACACGGGTGACATACGCCTTGAACACTACCAGTACTTCGTCAACTTTCTTCGGTCCAATGCCAATATCTGAGCAGATGCCAGAAGCAGTCACGTCCTTTGACGTAACATACGGGTAGCAACCATGAAACAGCGACAAATAAGTGCCCTGGGTCCCTTCGACGATCACGCTCTCGTTATTGTCTAGAGCATAGTTGAC
>JALZFN010000217.1 GCA_030861545.1 Thermoproteota archaeon
CGTAAGCTTCGTTTTTTGGGCTTTGACACACTCTACATTGCGCATGCACAGGACAATGAAGTCCTAAAGATGGGAATAGAGCAGGACAGAGTCATCTTGACAGCTGATAGGGAGCTGTTCAGGCGAATAGTCAAGATCGGTGCCCGCGGCGTGCTGGTAAGCGGAGGACCAAGTGAGCTTGAAGACTTGGCACACATCTTTACAAACTGCGGCATAAAGTCCATCGATATGAACGATATCGGCTCACGCTGTTCAGTATGCAATGGCCTCTTGGAGGAAAGGACATCAGATGAGGTGAAAAATAATAATAATAATTATGATGGTGTTATTATTGTACCAGACAGGGTTATTGCATGCCATAATCAGTTTTTCCAGTGTACCACCTGCGGTAAGATATATTGGGAGGGCGGCCATCTCAAGCGCATAAGGGCGCTTGCCAGAAGCTTAGACGCCAAACTCGTCTCCTGGACTTGTACTGCTAATTACTAGCTCTAAGTCAAAAGGTTAAAATTCCATGAGAAGGCGGAACACAATTAATGAGCTCAAATTCTGCTTTAGAGCATACGATTAGTAAGGTTTTATCTCAAAAGGAAGCAGAACTAATTTCTCAGATAGATTCTGCTTACCAGGAGTCACTGAACAACCTTGAATCTTCCCGTGGCAATCTGGAAGCCGAGCGCACAAGGATAGTCGAGACTGCAAGAAAGCAAGCTGATAACCTTAAGCGCCAGATCGTTGGATCTGCAAGGCTTGCGGCTCGCAACCAGGAGCTTCTGACAATTGAAAACGCAGTAAACAGTGCCTTTGAAGAGGCCAAAAAAAGGCTGCAGGCCTCAAGTAGCAAGGACAGCTACAAAGAGTTAATGAAGAACATAGTTGAAGAAAGCATCTCAGCTGTTGGAGGCTCGAACGAAGTTATTATAGAATGCAACGAAAATGATGCTGATCTTGTAAGGAAAATGATAATGTCTTCTGAACTGCAAAGCAAGAGCAAGGTGCAGGTGAAAGTTTCTGATCGTCATATTGACGTGCTTGGAGGCATTAGAATAAAATCGGCAGACGGCACAGTGACATATGACAATACTCTTGATTCCCGTATTGAACGACTCAAACCTTTAATAAGGAAAAACATTGCCCAGATGTTAAGAGGAGTGGCATAAAAAATTGGTAGCAAAAGGGAGAATTGTGTGGGTTAGTGGACCGGCAGTTAGAGCAGACGGTATGTCTACAGCAAAAATGTATGAAACCGTCGAGGTGGGCGAATCAAAACTCATCGGCGAAGTAATCAGATTAACCGGCGATGTTGCATTTATTCAGGTATATGAGTCAACGTCTGGATTAAAGCCAGGCGAGCCTGTTACGGGGACAGGCCAGCCACTTTCAGTGCTACTTGGCCCTGGAGTCATTGGTAGGATCTATGACGGAATTCAACGTCCATTGGATGAAATTGCAGCCAAGTCAGGCGCCTTCATTGGCAGAGGCGTGATGACAAGCCCAGTGGATATGAAAAAGAAATATAGATTTCAGCCCAGCGTAAAAAAAGATGATCAGGTAGGCCCTGGATCAATCTTGGGCACGGTGGAAGAAACACCTCTTTTGACGCACCACATCTTGGTTCCGCCACACTACCATGGTGGCAAGATAACCGATATTGCAAGTGAGGGTGATTATGACCTAGAACATGTAATTGCAACCACGGAAAAAGGTGGCAGCGGCGAAAAAGTCGAGCTAAAAATGTATCACAAGTGGCCAGTAAGAAGGCCAAGACCATATGCCGAACGCTATGACCCAACAGTCCCGCTCATAACAGGCCAGCGTATCATTGACACCTACTTTCCGATCGCAAAGGGAGGAACTGGCGCAATCCCTGGTGGATTTGGTACCGGTAAGACCGTGACATTGCACCAGATTGCCAAATGGGCAGATTCTAAAGTGGTTGTATACATTGGCTGCGGCGAACGCGGCAATGAAATGACAGAAGTACTTGTTGAATTCCCGCATCTTATTGACCCACGCTCTGGCAGGCCGCTTATGGAGAGGACTGTGCTTGTAGCCAACACAAGTAATATGCCAGTGGCTGCAAGGGAAGCATCCATCTATACAGGCGTGACAATGGCAGAATATTACCGCGACATGGGTTATGATGTCGTTCTTGTAGCTGATTCAACAAGTAGATGGGCTGAGGCACTGCGCGAAATGTCTGGACGTCTTGAAGAAATGCCTGCAGAGGAAGGCTATCCGTCATACCTAGCATCAAGGCTTGCAGAATTTTACGAAAGAGCCGGCAGGGTAAAGGCACTTGGCTCTCCCGACAGGGCAGGATCTGTAACTCTGGTAGGAGCAGTTTCGCCATCTGGAGCAGATTTTACTGAGCCAGTGACGACGCACACTATCAGATTCATCAAGACCTTCTGGGCACTTGACACCAGGCTTGCATATTCAAGGCACTATCCATCGATCAACTGGATGCAATCCTATTCAGGCTACCTTGAAGACGTAAGTAAATGGTGGAAGGAGAACGTGACAGGCGATTGGTACAATCT
>JALZFN010000260.1 GCA_030861545.1 Thermoproteota archaeon
AAAGCTACCTTATTAAAATGTCAAATGGGCTCATCGTCGTAACTCTTATGCGCAAGATCAAGCAGCTGATACAAGAAGAACTCAATGATGGTGATGATGATGATGAGGATCAGGCCTGCTAGAAAACCAGACAAGGATGCGATCCTGAGTTTTTGCGTAAACACCTTCAGCTGGGGAGACTACATTGACAGAGTGTGGGATTACTGGTATGCAGATGAGAACGGGCGGCTATTTGTAGTCGAGTCCAACGGCGGCAAGAAGATCGCAATGTCTCATGTTGCCATTTGCCCTGAGGGCAAAAGCATCTGGCTTGAAGGTGTAAGGGTGCATCCTAATCACCGCCGATCTTATGTCGCGACGCTGCTTATCAGAAAAATGCTAGAGTATGGCAGGCGCAGAGGCTCCCGGCAGGCGTCTGCAATAGTAGACTCGACTAATTTTGCATCAAAGCGCATGATGGAAAAGAACGGATTTGAAGTGGTGTCAAAGTGGCTATACTGTAGCTTAGGCGGCAAGCCAAGGCGGCAAAAGTCAGATGCAAGAATTGCAAATGCTGAGGATATAAATGATATCTGGCGGTATCTTGTGCAGTCCAAGATCTACCGCCTATCTGCAAAGAGGTACGTCAAGTCTTGGCATTGGTACATGCTTGATCATAGGGCTCTCCAAAATTTCGTTAAAAACAAACAAATAATCGTGACTGGCCAACCCATCGACAGCATTGCAATAATCAATAAGTGCGGTTACTGGGACAGGGCTAACATACTGCAAATAGTTTACCTTGACTCAATGCTAGCAAGCTCGATCTGTGATCTCGTTTCTTATATAATAAACATATACTTGGACGGCAAATTTGAAAGTCTGCAGCTAATGTGCTATGACTCCAAAAGATTGACCCCATTTATCAATAAATTCATGGTAAAAGAACGGGTGCAATTCCTACTTTATAACAAACAATTTAAGCTATAGCTCGTTTCTTCCATAGCTACTACTACTACTACTACTACTACTACTAATAATAATAATAATAATAATAATAATAATAAATGAACTAAGGTGTAGCTAGATGCTGATTTTAGAGATTATCGGAGCTCCCGCTCTAGCCTGTCGACCTTTTGTAGTAGTTCCAGATTCTTCGACTTGATCCCTTCAATCTCCTCTCTAATCTGTGAGATTTCCCTTGGCTTCTTTGTCGCTTCTCTTATGATGTTTATACATTCTTCGGCCGTCCTTCTTACCCTGTGGTCAAGATCATTCTCCGCTGCCCATGTCAGATCAGGAATGGCTTTTATCAGCTCGGCATCAGCAAATGCCCTGCACACGTTTATGCGCACTCGAAACCACTTATCAGTCAGCAAGGTTTTCAGATGGTCAAAGACGGCGGGGTTATTATCTGCAAACTTGCCAAGGGCAAAAGTGGCAGTTTCTCTTACCCTGTGGTAATTTCCGTATTTGCTTCGTTCAGTTATGAATTCTGCAATCTCTTTGTCGCCGGCAAACTCTTTGAGACCTGCTATTGCGCCTTGTGCCACTACATTTTGGAAAGTAGTGGTTTCTGTGGCAGCTTTTTTCAAGATGGCAATAGCCTGCCGGCTCTTAGTCTTGCCTATTGCCGTCGCGGCTTCCGACATGACAAAATAGCTCTCATCATTCTGAAGCACTGGTTTAAGCAGCTCTAGCGACTCCTCTCTCTTAAATTCACCTAGCGCTCTCACAACGACGCGTCTTACCTTTGGATGCTTGACTGAGAGACAGTTTTTCAATGCTTCATAAGCATAGCTCCCCTTGATTGCTCCTAGTGCCTTTGCTGCTTCTGCTGCGACTCCCCAGAATTCCTCGTGCAAGACCGCGTTCGCCAGCGCATCAATGACTCTATCAGACGATTTGTCTCTGAGTGCCCGGGCAGCCTCTGCACGCTCGATCACAGTATGGCCTTCTTGGAGCTGTTTGAGAAGCATCTCCTTTGGCGCTTTCACATGTATTGTCTTTAAAATCTTGAACTCAGGATCAATAGAGAACCATTCCAGGTCGTCATCGGCTGCGGCAACAGGTATCTGAAATGTATTCTCTTTATCCAGGATCTTGAATGTATATCTTTTTTTTCCCCCCTTTACAAAAGCCAGCTCTACCTCGAGCGAGAACTCAAAATGCTCGCCTGCCTGTGACTGTTTGACTTTGAGCTGGAAAATGTCGTTATCCTGAGAAAAGTCCACTTTGAGCTCAGGATGGCCCTCTCTAAAAATCCATTGATCAAAGAACTGCTGCAGGCTCTTGCCCGTTTCAAGTTCAAACACTTTTCGCAGATCGTCTGTCTCAGCATTGCTGTGGGCAAAACGCTGTAAATATGTTCTAAGCGACCTTCTAAAGTACTTGTCTCCAACATAATGACGCAGCATATGGAGTACACATCCGCTCTTTTCATACGTATGCCTGTCAAAGAGGTCATCAGGATGCTTGTATACCTTTGTTACAATAGGCCGAGTATACCTGGTTCTTGCCTCTTCAAAATAATCATCAGCAGTCTGCATCATATAATACTGGAATTCGTCCTTTCCTCTACTTGCCTCCCAATAGAGTGCTTCGCAGTAAGTAGCAAAGCCCTCGTTGAGCCAGATGTGCTGCCAATCGCGGCATGTGACAAGATCTCCAAACCACTGGTGTGCTAGCTCATGCGATACAAGGTAGTCACTTGTAAAGTCAAGATGGGCTTTTTCGTCATGAAGTGTATCCACCGTTAGTGTGGTACAACTTGAATTTTCCATGCCGCCATAAACAAAATCCTGGACCGCCACCTGTGAATATCTATCATAAGGATATTTCGTAGCAAGGTATTCTTCAAAGAACCTGACCATTTCAGTAGTATGTTCAAATGATCTAGGAGCGTCCTGTTTTTTTTCCGGCGGGACATAGCAGTACAAATTCTTGTCATCCTTCATCTCGATGTATTTGCCAACCACCACTGACGTAAGATAGGCAGGATGCGGGCTTGTTTCAGACCAGTGGTAGATCTGCTTCTTACTCCCTTTCTCTACCTTTAGCAACCTGCCGTTTGAAATTGCCGTAAATCCTATGGGAACTATAACAGAAATTTCACTTGAGAACTTAACACGTGGATGATCGATGCAGGGAAACCAGTACCTTGCTTCCGTGGTTTCGCCCTGTGTCCATGCCTCCAGATGCTTGGCAGGGTAAAATTTATCAGGTGCAACAAAGTAAAAGCCCCTACGCGGCTTGGCAGCATAGGAAATGTCAAGCTCAATCTTACTTCCCTCCCTTAGAGTTCTGGCCAGTTTGACTACAAGCTTGTCATCAAGACTACGAAAATCCAGTCTGCCCCATGCTGCCGCGGAGATCGAATTTATCTGCAGTTCAGATGCATCAAGTTCAATGATGTCCGTATCTTGTAGAGTTATAATTGAAAGGCTCTGCTTACAGCTGATAGTTCTGCCCTGTAGATCCGGCTCAATCTCAAGCTGCATGTGACTAATCGTAAATGATAGCGACGGAGCATAGTGAGCTCTGCTGCCTGGAAGCTCGAACTTTTTCTTTATGCCGCCATTTTCATCATGAGTGCGCATGGTATATGCATATGCTACTCGATAGTCTAATAAAATTAAAGTTTCCTTGACCCCTTATATGATGTCTTTTCTGACCTTGCAATCTGTCAAATATCGCTAGAGATAGAGTATATTGCTGCAGAAGCGTTGAGGCTAGATGATAAGTCTAGCGATCATTATGAAGTAATTATGGAGATATATATATATCACGTCTGGCCTTGCCGTCAGTACCCAGAATGTCTCATGACATACACAAGATTTCAATGCTTATACTTTTGAAGCCTCTCTGCCATATGCTCCAATTATCTAGGGAAAACTAATAATATCTCAGCCTTAGCTTGCCAATATATTCTCTCATTTTATTGACTATTTCTTCATGCATGTATGGAACGGAAGCCCTTACAACTAGGATCATTTTTCTGCCATTGACAGCTATCGGAAAGAAAAAGAGGTCAGTATTGTCATTATGGGCCATCAGATAATGTGGTCTGCCTAGATGCTCTGTATTTGCCTGTAGAGTACTCATGTAAAGTTCCGTCTGGACGAACAATTTTTCCAGTTTTGAAAGTATGCCTGACTTGGCATGTGCAGCAATGGTAACGCCTTTTTCAACTATCTCAGTGCCAACAATGCTATCATGCAGACTGACAATTTCCTTACAGATCTGGTTTCCATCCATTGACATGATTAAGCAAACACAGACAGAAATAACTTACTAGATGCCACCAAGTGACCACGGATTTTCAACTGTAGATAAGTCTTGGTTGGCGACGTTACTTCCTGCAATTTTCGCTTTAACAAGCCTTCTAACGAGCTTGCCAGTCCTGGTCTTTGGCAGCTCGGCCACTATTCTAACCTCGTGCGGGCGGGCAAATCTTCCTATCGATTCTTCAATCCTTCTAATGATCTCATCCGCCAAGACATTGTCTTCAGCCTTATATCCATCTTTTACAACGACACACACAACTACTGCCTCGCCTTTTAGTTCATCCGGCATACCAACTGCAACTACTTCGGCCACCGCTGGATGCGATGCAGCAGCTGCTTCGACTTCTCCAGCCCCGATCCTATGACCTGACACCTTTATGACATCGTCGACGCGGCCCCGCATGTACCATAGACCATCGGAATCGATAAACACAATGTCACCGTGGTACCATACATCCTTGTACTTTGACCAGTACGTTTCAAGGAATCTACCGGGGTTGTCCAAGAGTCCCCGCGTCATAGAGGGCCACGGCTTTTTGATGACAAGATATCCTTCATTTATCCTCTTGCCCGCATCATTAAAAATGTCGGCATCAAAGCCGGGGACGGGACATCCTACTGTGCAGGGCTTAAGTGGCATTATCGGCAGCACACTTAGTATTGCACCTCCGATCTCTGTACCCCCTGACAGGTTGATCACAGGGCAGCGCTTTTTTCCTACATTTTCAAAATACCAAATCCATGCTTCGGCATTCATTGGTTCACCAGTTGCAGCCAGAATTCGAAGTGACTGAAAATCGTACCTGCTAGCCTGCACCTCTCTTTTCATGAAGAGCCTAATTGCAGTAGGAGCAGCTCCAAAGATGCTGATTTTATGATCCTCAATCAGCCTGCACCATGTATCAGCTTTAGGATAGTCAAGGGCGTCGTCATATACAAGAGCGGTTCCGCCTATTATCGGACTTCCATATACAACCCATACCTGCCCCGTTACCCAGCCGATGTCAGCGTACCAGAATAAAACATCTTCAGGATTCATATCGATAAGATATGCTGCCTGCTGTGCGGCAACAATAGTAAAGCCTCCGTGCACTTGCAGCGTGCCCTTTGGATCGCCAGTTGTACCAGATGTATACAAAATGAATAGTGGATCTTCTGAATCCATCGCTTCAGTCTTGGCCCTGACTGCGTTTTTGATTAGGTCGCCATAGTTACCATCAACAGTCACTACCTTAGAAATATTTGTGCGTTGCACTGCCTTTTGCCATTGGCTCGAAAGATCGACCTCTTTGCCCCTTCGCTTGCTACCGTTGGTAGTGATGAGCAACTTTGCCTTTGATTCGACGAGCCTGGAGTGAAGCGCATGCGCGCTAAACCCGGAAAAGATTGTAGTGTGAATCGCTCCAATCTTGGAGCAGGCAAAGATCGCGTAAAACGCCTCAGGGATCATGGGCAGATAGATGGCAATTACATCACCCTTTTTGACACCGGCTGCTACCAGTGCACCTGCTAGCCTGCTCACCTGCTCGTCAAGCTCACCGTAAGTAATCTTTCTTGAACCATGCTCGTCTGCAAAAATGTAGGCGGCTTTGTCTGGCTGCTTTTTGGCATGTCTGTCAATCGCATT
Source organism: Thermoproteota archaeon (assembly GCA_030861545.1). GTDB lineage: Archaea > Thermoproteota > Nitrososphaeria > Nitrososphaerales > Nitrososphaeraceae > Nitrososphaera. The sequence continues at coordinate 5,893 of JALZFN010000260.1, forward strand.
GAGGACAATGTTACATTTGCCGTTTACGAACCACTGTGTCCACGGGACGCCTGCCACTGGGTCGCAGATTCTATCATATTTTCTGAACCATTCAATGCCGAGGTCTTCGTTAACTGCATCCCAATACCAATCAATATCGTTGTTTGCCCTCTCGACCATCTTGCACCAGCTAGATATTCCATGCTTTTTCATGAATCTGGCAATGTTACTTTTGGCTGCCTGATCGGCTGTCGGTACGAATACAAATCCATCACTCAATAAGCTGGCTTTTGGCAAGACGTTTAATATTTGCAACTAACCGATAAAATTGATAATATCTCGCTCCTTGGTGCATAGTACACGAAAAATTAAATTCTGATATGCATGATAGAAGATATATACTATCTTGGTCGTAGAGGAGATTCGTTATGATTTCGAAGAGTTCCCTAGCTACGCCAATGATTTTGTCAGGGATCTTATCAAGCTCATGATAATCTCTAAACTGAACTCAGCTGTCAAAAATCTGACATCCAAGAATTATTTTATGCGTCTTATATTGCAAATAGATGGCTGCGATGCTTATGTTGTCAAATATGGACAGCCGCTGCTGTACATCAAGTACCTTGGTATGGAATTCACCGACCAAAAGGTCACAACTCAGTTTGTTAGGTCAAAAGATCATAGGATCGACGTTATGATGGAATCAGTATTTGAAGAGTTTGTTAAAGGGTTTGATAGCTTGGCATCGATGACAAAGAGCAAAGTTAAATGGGGCATCGCAAAGGAAAAAGAGGACAAGCCCGATCCCCTCTTTGAGCTGCTTGATTCATTTATAGGAGCAGTTGTAAGGCTATCTTCACTTGACCCTTCAAACCCCGACAGCCTTGTAGGCAAGCGCTTTGGTATAAGAAATGCAAGCATAATAAGAAAGTCGCTCTACCTTGAATTTCTTATAAATGGTCATCTAAACATCATAGAGCTGAACCCGTGCAAGAGGCGCAAGAATGATGCAATAAAGCTGCTGCTTTTCAGCAAGCCAGAGGTATCCAACGCAATAGTGGCGATAATGAAACAATAGTAGTGTGATGCACGCGCGCGCAGGCGCACACACACTCACTATACCATGATATATCTATATGCATATATGCTTATTTGTTCGACATGTCCTAGCCTAGCGATTCTCTCGCTGAAGAAGCCATCAGTGCAGATTAGTGTCAACTAATATCATCTCCCTCTTTTGAGGCCACGTATGATGCACTGAAAAAAGATTAATGCTTGCTCTCATGCACCTTTTTTCCTTTTTCAGTAGGCTCTATTTTCAGCTTGGCGCCAGCAAACACCTTCTTAAATTGCTTGCCTCTGAATATCCTATCCAAGAAAATTGCCAATGCAGCTATTTCGGAGTGTGGCTGGCTGCTAATGGCAATATTGTAATCGGCTAGATCGAACACTTCTTGAGGAACTTTCTCTGCACCAATTATTATCAGGATCTTGCTTTCTTTGAGCAGTCTTTCAGTTATATCATCGATATTGATTCCGTACATCGTAAGATGAGCCACCTTGCCTCCTCCCTTTCTCCAAGCTTTTACAAGGCCCTTCCAATCCTGTATAACTTCGACCTTAAACTTGCCACCCCACGTTTTAGAGACATTTGCAATTGTCTCTTTGACAGACTGATCTATGCCTGTCATGTAAATCATATCTGCACCAAATGCACGCGCTACAAGAGCAGCGTGCGTCGTCACCCTGTCGTCACGCACAAGCCTATGGCCAATCCTGAGCACTGATACGTTCATACTTTTCTTGCTCCACTAGGGGCTTGGTCTCTTCGTTGCCTTTGACTTTTCTAGTTTCAAATAGTATAGCT
>JALZFN010000272.1 GCA_030861545.1 Thermoproteota archaeon
GCAGCAGTATGCCGCCGCACAATCTCTATATAGGAACAAGAATACAAAATATACGAAGTAGAATGTCCCTGGCACAACAAAAGATGAATTTTGGATGCTATCTGCAGGCCGGCAAGATAGCAGCAGAAGTAAGGGATAGAACTCGCAAGAAATACCATGTGGGATCGACGCTCTTTGAGATCTGTGAATCAGTCGAGGCGCAAATCCGCAGCATGAATGCCGAACCCGCATTCCCAGTCAACACAAGTGTCAATGAGATAGCAGCTCACTATACTGCAGAGCCAAATGACGCTACGGTGGTAAAGGAGGGCGATGTGCTTAAGATAGACATCGGAGTCCATATTGATGGTTATATAGCAGATACTGCTGTCACAGTTTGCTATGACCCAAAATATGAATCACTTGTCAGTACAGCTGAAACTGCACTTGGCGAAGCGGTAAGAATTGCAAGGGCCAACACTAAGGCAAGTGACATAGGCAAAGTCATAGAAACTACAATAACAAGATTTGGCTTTAAGCCGATACAGAATCTGAGCGGGCACTCCCTTCAGCAATACACGATTCACGCGGGCAAGTCTATACCTAACATCTGGACCAGAGGGTCTTCATTTGCGCTCTTGCCAGATGAAGCATATGCAATTGAGCCATTTGTCACAACGAAAGATGGCCAAGGGGTAGTCTACGAAGGCAAGACAAAAAATATCTTTAGCATAACCTCGCGCAAGCCAGTGAAGGATAAGGAAGCAGATAATCTTTTAGGGATCCTCTGGAGCCGCTACAAGACACTACCATTTGCACTTCGATGGCTGATTGACAAGTATGATGAAAAGGATCTACGTAGGCTTGTCGATATGCTGATCAGAAAAAAGAACGTGCATGCATACCCTATACTTGTTGAAGGGCATAACAAAATAGTTGTTCAAGCAGAGCATACCTTAATTCCGGCAGCATCAGGTGTAAATGTTATCACGCTCTAATGCTTGTCTTCTTCTGGATACTCACCATAGATTGCGGTCACCACGGTCTTTGTAGACATACATTTCTTACACTGCATGCCAGCACCATAGACATGATCCCCCTCCTCAAAGCGGCGCTTTGTTTTTTCGCTACATGACTGACATGTATCTTCTGAGTATATTTCCGGTATGATTTCCTTTTTCTTGCCAAATATCATTAATATTACTGCCCGATTCCTATCGTGTTTCCAACGCCTATCACGATGACGGACTGTCCCTCAGTTGTTTTATCTTCAATAACAGAATAGACGGTGTTTGTTACCTTTTCAAACGCGTCAGCTATTTCCTTGCGCATGAGCGTGATTGCATCCTGCACTGATTGCTTGACGATAATTGCATATATCGGTATGTTGAACCGACTTGCCACTTCTTCTACTTGGTACTTTTCCACGCCTATGCCGCCGATTGCAACACCAATTCCTTCTGCCACGTCGCCGGTCCTTTCGCCTTCCAGCTTGAGTGCTGCATCTATCATAATGATAGTATCTATCTTGATCCCCAAGTCACCTACAAGACGAGTTATTGCTTCGCCCGGTCTTCCGACAGTTCCAGCAGGCCCTTCGGCCTTAAGAAGATAGAGATTTCTTCCCTTGTACTTATCCTCGCTGTATATCGTTTCTCTTGCGGCAAGCTTCTTTTCCTTTCCAAACATCATCTTGCCAACAACCATAGGGCCTATGCCGTCGCCTATTGGTTGGCCGCGCTTGAACGCGCTTATGGCCTTTTGCAATGCTTCGGCTTCTTCTAGAAGAAGGGGCATGACCATTTGAAGCTGGACTAGAACAAACATGCTGGTAGTGCGCTTGCCCATCAGATAGTAATGCCTCACAACTTTGTAGATCAGGTTCAGAGCGGTGGCAGCCTCAAGGATGTTTTCTATCTTTGAGATCTCTTGGTCATCTGCACCTGAACACAATTTCTTGATCTCTGCACGTACCCTGTCGTCTCGAATTCGCATGATGTAATCCAGCTTGCGCACTAATCCATTTGGGTCAAGGTCGACAGGCATAATTGTGAAATACTCAAGAAACCTGTCGACTCCGGCTGAGGGATCGCTTAGTGTAGAAGACATTTTTAGCACCGTCTTGACGTAGTCGACTGCTTCCTTCCTTGCATTTTCTCTCATAGTTTTTAGCTTGACAAGCGATTTAGATATCTCTCCCAGGATTACGCGTGACTGGAACTTTTGCGCATACATCATAAAAAGTGGGACCGTGGCAAGGGATATAATATAAACCCACATCCATGGACTACTTGGGTCTGAAGCTTCTCCTCCAAATAAACCACCAAGCTGAGATAGAAATGGAGAGAAGTCTAGCATTTGATTGCTTTTTCCAGATCAAAGCAGTGCACAAGCTCAATTAAACCTTACTTAACTGATCATAGATTAGATGAGTCTAGGAATAATGTTTAACATCGTCTAGGAAAGTGCATGCGAGCTTGAATCCTTTGAGGATATATTACCTGCAAGGTTCTTTGAAATATGTCACATTAATAAAAAAGTAAATCGTTATCCACCCTCTACAGGTTCAGAGACCCTACATAATGAGTGCTTAGCTTTAGCATGTGCTAGCGGTCTAGACGGCTAAGTTGATTTCTTGATGCTGCAAGAATCGTTACAAAGTATTTGATCTATATGTTGCCTTTGCATTTTTTGATTTGCTGTATCCCTTTTATATTGATCTTTGACGACACGTAGAATAGTGTTTCAAACTCTCGATGATTAGCTACATACAAAAGCAAAGTAATAAGGGAACCTCTTGATTGATAAAGCTTAACAAGGGTCAATTTCCGTTATGGCATGTGCACTGGCATCTAACTAACTTCATATCAAACGAGCAGTCGTGGTCAGGTCCGCATGCGCTGCCTACTGGCCACTCGCCGGGGCAGTCACCGTGACGGTTACGCTTGCAAAAGAACGTCAACATCCATACGGGAATTGGCGTATAAAAGATTTAATGTTTTGGATTACAGTTGAATGTTAAACATCTGGGGCGCATAAATTGAACCGTCGCGCACGCGCTTGACCTTTGCCACCGACAAATAATGTGGCCATACTGTCACCATTACACAGCCTTCGGGAACACCTTCTGGAACTTCAATGACTTCGATGTCGGTTTCATTCACGCCATATTCGCTCAGCTTTTCCTTTGCAAGTTGGATGTGGTCTACGTGCATGCCACTGCTATAAAGGTAGACCTTGCCGGAGTACTCGATTCTGTTTGCCATCTCTGAAGGCAGGTTAGAACCGCCTGGAACAAAAATGTATCTTAGTCAGACCCGGCGTCACCAAATATCAACTTCATTTCGTCAAATGTAAGTTTTTTGCCGCTGGACATCTTTTTGAGCGCTACCTCTTTTAAGGCGTTCCGACGCTCCTGATATTCCTTGTCGCGCTTTGCACGCTCTTGCATGGCTTCCTGCCGTGCTACACGTCTCTCCACCGTCTCCTTCTGCTTCTTCTGTCGATATTCTGCAGCCTGCATGCGCGATTTTTTGAAAGCAATAGCGTTTAGTTGGGTCTCGATCATTTCTAACTTGGCAGCATCCTCTCTCACCGTGTGAATTACCTGCCTGCGTTCCTCATAGAGGCTTTCGCGCAGGTTCATCAGGTTGTCGAGACTCTCCTTTAGCTTACCTATCTTGCTGCCGTACTCTTCTTTTACCTTAAAAATCCTTTTGACTTGCTCCTTTAGGTGATCATACTGTGTTGTCATAGTCCGGTAATGATCTTCTTTCTTGTGTATCATCTTCAGTGCATGCAGCTTGGTCGCAATTTCCTTAGACCTAGCAACAAGTTTGCGCTCTTCGTCCTTGGAAAGCTTCTTAGTCTGTATGTCTCGTTCTATCTGCTCAAGTGCTTTCTGGAGGTTGTGCATGTCGCTCCGTTCCTTTCTCAACTTAGCTGCTAGAGGGCCGACCTTGTCATCCAGGCTTTTCATCTGATTCTTGGCCTCAATGAGGTTACTTCGCAGCTCTACAAACCTTGGATATTCAATGTCCTTTTCTTCATTGACCTGTTTTAACTTGGCGCGAAGATCATCAAGCTCGCTTCGTTCTTTATCTATCTGTTTCTTCACGCTTTCAAGCTTGTTGTTTATCTCTTCAATCCTTTTCTCACCTGTCTTTTGCTCCTCTTGGACAGTTCTTTTAAACTCTAGCAAAGTCCTGAGGTTAGGATCTAAGTTGTCTCCAGAATTGCCATTTGTAGCTGTTGCTGTCAATATTGCGCTGCCACCACTGTCACTGTCTCGTACCACGTCGCTTACGGACTGTTATAACATCAAAAATATATTTTTTGTCATTTTGAGGCTCTCTACAAACGTAATTAACATTCATTTTAACAATATTTATTCTATCCAACAATGGCGATCATCCCTACATCTTTATAAGAGTAGAGATCGTAGTGTACACTAGCGATGGATGATTTTGAAAAGAATTTTCCAGGCTTTGACTGGAAAAATACCCCTGCCTACAAGCATCCAGGCGGAAAGGACTGCCCCTGCCCCAAGCACGAATACATTAGAGAACAGATTAACGTCGCCAAGACAGTAAGCGAGAGCAATAAAGAAGCCTCGTCAGAGTTCCGCCAGAAAGCTCATGTGACGCTCAAGTTTTGTCCTGATCATTATGAAGTGTACTTCAATGAAGTGATTCCGTCAATGCCTCTAAAGTACCGCCTCATGACCAAAGTGGCGGTCAAGCTGGGCGCAATATCAATACAAAAGCTAACCTACATGCAGTCTGACCAGTGCTTTTACTGCAAGTTTGGCTCAGGTGGCTTTGACAAGAAAGCAGAGCTTCCGCCAATCTAGACTCCGATAAAAGTACGTGAGTCTAGGAATATGTTCCTTAGCGTAGTTTTGCTGTTTGATGAAAAGCCAACCGATAGGACATTGCGAATGAGTATAGAGAGGTAGGAGAACTTGCTGTCGGACTCTGACAGGTATCCGTCATGGAACGACTGAACTATTTCGCCGTACCTGCCCAAGTCGATTACACTTGCAAGGAACGATCCTATGTCCATGCTTTTAGAATAGTGTGAATGAGTTTTTTTCATAAAACTAAGGTCGGTTCTTATGACAGAGTCGCCTGTTACAAGGTAGTTTTCCGCCTTGTTATCTACGAAGGCATAGCCGGCTTCGTGGAGTTTGCCTGTGATACAGCCTGCCTCGTATGCAAGGAGGATGTCGCTGCCAGAAGCAAGTGCCCAGTAAAGGTTTCCGCCTTCAATATATTCCTCTATCAGGTTTGTGTCAGA
>JALZFN010000280.1 GCA_030861545.1 Thermoproteota archaeon
GATTCAAGAATTTCCTTTACGTGTGGAAGTGTAACTATTTCCTTCTTGATTATCTCTGTCATTTGCTTTTCGCACCTGTTGTTGTTGCTGCCGCTTCAGATAGCGATGAAGAAGAAGAAGCTGAAGATGACGGTGATACCCCTAAAGTACCGGCAAGCGGCTTGATGTGGTTGAACCTAGTTTGCAATATTTTTTTCTTGTTGCCAATCGTCACTGAGACTCTCAACGTACGCCTTCCAACTCCTTCAACAACTCCTATCCGGCCATGAAACCTCCGATGAGGAGTAGTATTGTGCTCACGTGGATCGACATCGACAACAACCTTTTCTCCAACCTTGTAATCATGAAGCAAGTATGATATCCCCCTTACAATATTGTCCTTTGTTAGAATAGAGCGAGCCTTTCTCCTACTACCGTGCGATCGTGGCATATAGCAGGTCAGTGCCATCAGCCTTAATTTAATATTATCTAGCCTCATTGACGTCTGAAATGCCGCTGTTTGACAGAGTGAATAAAATTTCGCGCTCTGCATGATAAGGGCTGTCGACCATCCTAGCAATGCGGTTCTTGCCAGACCGTTTCAGGTATATCCTGTAAGTGCTCGTATGGGCTAGCACATGCCCTCCTGTAGGTCTGATCGCGTCGCCAAAGTAGGCGTCAGGCGATGCCTGAATCTGATTTGTAACCAGTACTGCCACTTGATATGTCTCAGCTATCCTAACTAATATGTGCATAAACCTGTTGAGACGCTGCTGCCGATCAGATAGTGTTGCTCGGCCAATGAACTCTGCCCGATAGTGTGCGACTGCAGAATCAACAATTATGAGCCGAGCATTATTGTCTTCAATTACAGATCCGGCCTCATCTATGATAAGCTCTTGATGAGCGCTATTGTACGCTTTTGCAACTATGACATTTTCAAGCGCCTTTTGAGGATCAAGTGCTCGTGCTTGTGCAATGGAAACTATTCTCTCTGGCCGAAATGTGTTTTCGGTGTCTACATAGATCGCCTTTGCATCTAGTCCTCCTTCAGAAACTGGCTGTTGTACCATTATGCACAGCGTATGGCAAAGCTGGGTCTTTCCGGTCCCAAATTCTCCGTAGACTTCCGTCACTGCCTTTGTCTCAATACCACCACCTAGCAAGTCATCAAAGCTTTTAGAGCCTGTTGAGATGCGATCCTTGCGCTTATTGTAAAGGCTAGTCGCAGTAACGAAGCTTTTGTCGATCATTCCCAACTCTTCAAGCATCAGACGCGCCTTATTGCATATCTCTACTGATTCATCCATCTCCATCCCAGTAGCTTCCGAAATTTCTACAGGCCCTCTCACCAAAAGGTCCCGAATTGACCGAAAGCCAGCCTCCCTCAGACGCTTCTCTGTAGCCAGTCCTACATTGTCTATATTAGAAAGGGCCAGCTTGTCGGAAGCTGCATCCTCTTCTTCTTCACTCAAATGTTACTACTATTCTAGATTTTGCAAGCGCGCTATTAATTAGGGTTGATAAAAACTGGGACGAGATTGCACGATTTCAGCGCCGGAGCAAAATATATATCTTTGTTCTTTCTGGTCTACTTAAGAATAAAGATATGATGGAAAGCAAGACGTTAGTCGTGATGGCTCTTGCGACTATCATGGCGATGTCCATAATGGCGTATGCTCTACCCGCGGATGCTCATGGTGTGCAGGCACAGCTTCAGAGCAGATTCGTAAGAATTGACAATGAACAATTCTCAGACCAGACGTTGACGACGGGCGAACAACTGACTGTGACTGGCGAGCTTAAGAGCTTGGTCAATAGACCACTCAGGGCATGGCTATCGCTGTTCAGCGAGTCGGCAAACGCAGGCAACAGATGGGAGTTTTTGGCCAGAGATCCACCGGGGAACATATTTGATATTCCTCCTGGTGCAACAATACCATACTCTATCACAGTAAGGGCACTTGAACCAGGAACGTACCATGTGCACACGCAGCTTAATGTTGAGCATGTTGGTCCAGGTCTTGGAAGAGGTGCTACAGTAAACGTTACAGGAGAACCCATAATAAAGCCAATTCCCTATTCGAACATTGTCTACCAATGTATAATTATTGGAATCGGCCTTGGTGTCACATTCGCGACAAGACCGTGGCAAGTCATCTAAAAACCACCCCCTTTCCTTTTGTCAATTTATTCTATTTTTACTTCTCAATACTAGCTAATCGAAAAAAAGTCTACTACAATAATTAGTAGTATAATATTATATATATTATTACTACTCATATTTCGTCGTTGACGGCTGAGGCGGGTGTGGTTATTGTTATTGTTGTTGCTGCTCTTGCCTTACCAATTGATACTTAGATGTATAACCGCGGGGGTTTATCATCATCCCTTTGTAATTAAAGGTTGACGAGTTGCCCACGATGACGGTGGTTATCATGCCCAGCATGTCTTGGTGTTCAAGCATGTTCTCCAGAGTGGTCACTACTACCTCTTGGTTTTCCCTATAAGCTCCCTTGATAATTGCGACAGGAGTATCGAGCTTTCTATATTTCAAAAAAATCTCCCGAGTGTCATGCAACTGGTGTATCCTCTTCTTGCTTGCAGGATTGTATATGACGGTTACATAATCACCCATGGCTGCAGCTTCTACGCGCTTGACTATAATGTCCCATGGGACAAGTAAGTCGCTCATGCTGACAACTGCAAAGTCAGTCATAAGAGGGGAGCCGACAAGCGCACCGCATGAGTTGAGTGAAGAAACACCAGGAACACATTCGACATAGATCCCATCTTCCCTATTCCAACCTTTTTCAGCTAAGATTTCATAGATTAGCCCAACCATGCCATAAATGCCCGGGTCGCCAGAAGAAACAATTGAAACAATTCGATCCTTCTCTGCAAAGTCGATCGCTTGATTGGCTCGATCGACTTCTTGAGTCATAGCATAGCGGTAGACCTCCTTACCAGAGATTAGATCCTCAACAAGACTAACGTATGTATCATACCCAATGATGACTTCGCTTTCTTCAATGACCTGTCTTGCCCTGTACGTCATATGTTCATGGCTCCCAGGCCCTACCCCTACGACATATAGCTTACCTTTCTTTTTAGAGGAGCTCATAGTTTTGCAACAACAGAAAAAGTCTCAAGATAAATCCAATTTATCTTTTCCTGCGCCAACTTTAGCAAGCGCAAACTCGTCATGCAAAGCCTTCACAGCCTGCTCACAGTCATTATCGTTGACAACAAATGCCAAGTTGAGCTCTGATGAGCCTTGTGCTATCATTATAACGTTTATGCCATACCTAGCTACAGCGCCAAATACTTTAGCTGCCACTCCCTTGATCCCCCGCATGCCAGAGCCTACCACTGCAATGACTGCGACATCATCGTTGATATTTATCTGCTTTATGACTTTGCCAAGTAAGCTCAGCTCCAAAGTGGTGGTGGCCTTGTCAAGGTCGGTCTTTCTAAGAACCATTGAAATACTTGACTCCGATGGGCTCTGCGATATCATCATTATATTGATGCGATTCTTAGCAAGAGTGTCAAAGATCCTGGCCGCAGTGCCTGGCGCGCCAACCATCCCGCCGCCGCTCACGTCAATGAGAGCAGTGTGCCTTATAGCGCTTACCGATTTGACTATTTTCTGTGATTCTTTGCTAGGGCTTTGTGTAATGGTAGTGCCAGTATGCTTGACATTGAAGGTGTTGCGTATTCTTATTGGAATATGGGTATCAATAACTGGCTCGAGAGCACGCGGGTGCATGTATTTTGCTCCAAAGAGCGCCATTTCCATCGCTTCTGCAAATGACACTTCGTGGAGAACCTGCGCATCATTGACCAACTTGGGATCAGCAGTCATTAATCCATCAACATCGCTCCACAACCACACTTCTTTAGCACCTATGCTTGCAGCTATTATTGTAGCAGTGTAATCAGATCCACCCCGTCCAATGGTGGTTATATTGCCGTACTGATCGGCGCCCATAAATCCAGCCACTACAGGCACGATATCTTGCTTGAGCATCGGCTCGAGTTTGTGACTCACCCTAAGTTTTGTCGTGTCCATTAAGGGTCGGGCCTCACCAAAGTTGCTGTCTGTGACCAACCCGGCTTCCTTGCCTGTAAGAGATTCTGACTTGATGCCGATGTCCTGCAGAGCAAACGACACTATTGGCGTTGAGAGGCGCTCGCCAAAAGACATCAGGTAGTCAAGCGATTTTACCGTAACTTCTCCTAGAAGCACAATACCAGCCAGGACGTCTTCTAGCTCGCTTATTATTCTCTTGACCGTGGTAAGAGCCTCGCTTTTCAGCTTATCATTTAGAATTGCAGCCTGTGCAATTTTGATGTGAGTGTTACCAGATTTTTTCACAAACTCTTCTATTGATATCTTATCACCCC
>JALZFN010000296.1 GCA_030861545.1 Thermoproteota archaeon
GCCTTATATTTTAGATTTCTAGGCTTAGTCCTTAATCTATATCCACAGCATGGGCACCAAAGTCCATCCCACTTGATAAATATCTCACATATCTGGCATCTTTTTTGTCCGCTGGCGTACCTGCCTGAGCCAACAGGCTTCTGAGCCTTGTGACGAAGGCATATACCTTTACAAGTCATTCGCAAAAAAAAGGCGTTAAGATTTCTATTTAACACTTTGTAATCGTTGATGTTGATTATTAAACAACGATTGTATTAAGAGAAGAAGAAAAAAGGTGGGCTCGCCTATTCTCGCACATTGATATTGTTGGCTTGGAATGCTTCGTTCATGGTTAGATATTCTTCAATCTTTAACTTGATGTCATCTGGTTCAGTATCATCCATGCCTTGAAAACCCGCCTTGAATGAGACTTTGTTGCCAGAGACGTTTACGTCATCAACTTGCATGTCTGCATAGACATTGGCAAGCTCGCTTACCCATTCCTTGGCTTCACTTGCGTCTACACCCGAGGTGTCAATATTCACATTCAACATTTTGGTCATCTGAAATCACCTAAAACGCAATCTAGGTCGGCATTAATAAAGTTGGCGGGGGGCGTCTACAGGTGATAGGATATAAATTTAAACTATCTGTTTTTCGGATATAAACCACATATTATTATTTTCCCTCAAAACCCCAATATTTTGTGAGTTCCTTCTCGAATTGAGAGAACTGATCATCATTTAGAAAATCGCCGCAGTTTTTGTGGTTTGCCACAACCTTCATTCCCACAAGCTTGAACTCAACCTCGTAAAAAGTAACCTTTGGGCAATTGCACATTCCTATATGGGATCTTTGCCGAGATCTACTTATCTGTTTATCTTTGGCAAATAAAAAACATTTATGAGCAGCCACTTACTTTATTTCTATTAATGGGTTCTAAGCTTCTCGTATTTGCGTTGATAGCTTCTGTTGTGGTGTTCGGTGCTCTGAATATGATAAATAGCGCTTTTGCTCAAACACCTGTGTGGTACCCTGGCGAAGGCATAAAACAAGGAATGTATGTCAAATACAGGATTCAAGATTATGACACAAATGAGCGACAACCATATGTACTAACATTATATTTCCAGCAACAGGACCAAGACGGTAACTGGATAGTCCCAGCATATGTAGAAGCTAATGGGAGAGTTCTTCAGGGAACATTGAAGCTCTCAAAAGGCATGTCTCCCCTCGCTGGAGGTGAAGTTCCACAAGAGATGAATCAGTTTGTAGGCGGTTATCAGAATTCGCTTCTCTGGCTCGACGCAGCTAGTTCAATTTTTGAACCTCTCTCCTTGACAGCAGGGTCTTGGGGCAAGATTGCTGCAATTGGTGGCCAGGAAGTCAAACCAGCTGGAACGCAACAAGTTCAGTTCGCAGGAGCACCTGGAGTTTGCGGTTCCACTTCCTGCGACGCCACTCTTATTACATGGCGGAAGGGTGTAGACAGCAAAGTGTGGGTTGTGAATGAATTTCCATTCCCTGTGAAGGCTGAGACTTATGCAGATGTAACTACACCTCCTCAGCCTATTCAATATGCATACGAGCTTTTGGAAACAGGTTCAGGACAACCGCCTGCTCCAACTGCAACTGAACAAGCTCCTCAACCTCCGCTTGACAGAACAACAACCGATGGTTCCCACGTGAAATTGACTTGGAACCCTGTTGATATTCGGCCAAACAGCGCAGTAAACTTCGGTGTCGAGTTTAGGGATGCAAATAATGCACCACTAAATGATGTTTCGTATGACTTCATGGTAAAAGACGCTAATGGCCCGATCATTCAGCAATTGACTGATCAATATGCACAAACTGGAACATCATCGCAACAAGTCACATTCAACAGTCCAGGTCCAAAGACTATTTTAGTTACAATTAACGCCGTAGGGAGCAGACCTGTAGGACAACTAATCGAAAGCGTGGACTTCAATATAGTAGTTGCAGGAGGCACTAATGCAACATCAGCAGCAGCAGCAGGAGGCACTAATG
>JALZFN010000019.1 GCA_030861545.1 Thermoproteota archaeon
TTCTACTCGAGAGTTGAAAAAAGTACTTTAATATTACAACGAGTTGACTTTACTTCATTCCTTACTGGACAGATACTCATGTACTCTGGATGCAAAGATGCCTATTCCACTTATTTACTGATGAAGCATATAGGGAACTTAAGGCACGGAAAGCTCATAACGTTGGCAAGACGACAGCAAAGATAGAATGGAGTATCCTTAACCACGTGCAATTCAGATTATCGAACATCGAAGTAAGGAGATTCCCACGAAAAGATTATCGGAGTGAAGATACTAGGAACTCCTTGTTAATCTTAAGCTACTTTTCTTTCGGCCAAATACATTGACAAGCTCATCGGTTATGAAATCATACGCATAATCATCTGATGAATTAACACAAATAATGAATTATTCCTAGAATGTAACGATCTATATCTATTGAGGATAAGCCTAGAAAATTGGGTATGTTCCAAGCCTCTTATTGCTCTGCAACCTTTGTTTCTGCGCTGGCAGCCCTCTATATTATCGCACATATACTTTACGTTGCAATTATGTTTGAAGGATATTTAGTGTCAATAGCTCAAGCTTTAAGCAGAACAAATTTAAGAATTAGGCAAGAAAGCTAAATCTTGATGTCCCTCAGGGCAGATGAGATTAAATCGCCAGACCAAGTCGGTAAGGAAGTCATGATCAGGGGCTGGGTATACCGGCTAAGGAAGCAAAAGGAAAATGCGTTCGTCCTTGTGCGCGATGACAGGGGTGGCGTGGTCCAATGTATCATTCCTGTTGAAAAAGCAGCCAACCTTACCATCGAATCTTCAATTGAAGTGACAGGTATTGTAAGCCAGGATGCAAGAGCACCCGAGGGAGGATATGAGATTAAGGGCAAGAATCTTAAGATATACAATATTGCTGGAACCGACTACCCGATTGGCGAGTACCAGAGCGATGAATTGTTGCTTGACAAGCGGCATCTCGCACTCCGCATGCGTAAGATGGTCGCAATGGCGAAAATAAGGGCGACAGTACTTGATTATGGCCGACGATGGTTTGTAGAAAATGGGTGGGTGGAAGTAACTGCACCCACCATTGTCAAAGGCGCGGTTGAAGGTGGCTCGACACTTTTCAGGCTGAAATACTTTGATGAAGAAGCATATCTTTCGCAAAGCGCCCAGCTTTATTTGGAGGCCATGATATTTTCACTTGGACCTGTATGGAGTCTTACACCTTCTTTTCGTGCCGAAAGATCGCGAACTGTTAGACATCTGGCAGAGTTCTCACATCTTGAGGCTGAGGCGCCTTGGGTTACTCTTGAAGACATCTTGAAAGTACAAGAACGGCTTGTTTCATACATGATCCAGCACACAATCAAGCAAAGGGCTGAAGAGATGGCCTACCTAAAACGTGACATAATTGAACTGAAAAAGATTGAACCGCCATTTGAGCGACTATCTTATGAAAAGGCGATTGAAATCCTCAATTCAAAAGGGTTCATGATTACGCAAGAAGATGGCGTCAAGCGCCAAATACAGTTTGGCGATGACCTTAATCTCGATTCTGAACGTGATTTGACAAAGGACGTGAGCAAGCCGATATTTGTAGTGGGCTACCCTCTTGCAATAAAGCCTTTTTATGTAAAGGAAGATCCAGATCGCAGAGGCATTGGGTTAGCTGCAGATATGCTTGCGCCGCACGGCTTTGGCGAAATAACGAGCGGCGGCCTAAGAGAAGACAATATTATTTCAATTACTGAGCGTATCAAGAAAGAGGGTCTCAATCCAGCAGCCTATGACTGGTACCTTGATCTGCGAAAATATGGCTCAGTACCACATGGTGGCTTTGGGCTTGGCATTGAGCGCTTGATCCGGTGGATAACAAACGCTGAAGACATCAAAGATACGGTGCTCTTCCCACGCACAATGTCGCGTGTAATGCCCTGATAATTATAAATAATATTTGACATGTGTACTGTCAGTAAGGTCTTGCTTGGCCATCTTTGGAACATTTACTGGCCAAGGCTAAGTCGAGAATGACCATCTCCTTGATAAGTGGCTTCCGGCAATTTTTACCCAAGGGCTGCATTATCTAATACACCATTCTGATATGTGTGTTTTTTGCCTATTAGCAGAGCTAAAAAGCAAGAGTTCGGCTCCATTCTGAGAGCCTCAGGTCTTCTTGTACAAGATGCTGCCCTATAATTTCTCCATCTGCTTTTTTTATATTGCAGTATGGAAGGAGTATCCAAAAAATATCCAAAAGAGTATTATTACTTCTCTGTCACTTCACAAAGGTTTTAAACTCCATTAG
>JALZFN010000029.1 GCA_030861545.1 Thermoproteota archaeon
GGGTGCCCGTTATTCCATTAGGACCATTTCAGAGATGAATCCTTGTATCATCGAGAATATGAAGGCCGAAGAGCGCGACTTTTATGCCATGACTGATGTTGGAGCCGGCTGGGTTTCACATCTAAAAAAGGCCTTTGGCGACAAGTGGGTCATTATTGATCATCATCAGATTTCGGAGGAAGAGATATTGACAGATGACCAGGCCCAGATATTGAACCCATGGAAGTACGGTATTGACGGCGGGACTGAAGTGCCTTCAGGTGGGATGGCGTATATGGCAGCAATAACGCTTAACCCTAAGAATCGTGATCTATCTGCGCTATCTGTAGTTTCGGCCATTGGAGATAGGCAAGACCAAGGCGACAAAAAGTCACTCGTCGGACTTAATTCGGAAATACTAAAGACGGCCCAATCGCTTGGTCTTGTGACGGTAGACCTTGATGTAATGCTAAGCGGGCGGGAATCTAGGCCTCTACACGAAGCGCTTGCATATACATCTTTTCCGTATATTGAAGGGCTCACTTGGAACCCAGAAGCATGTTATGCATTGTTCAAAAGTGCCAGCATAAGACTGAAAGAGAGCAGCGGCCGCTGGCGGGTTCTGGCAGAGTTTTCAGTTGAAGAGAAAAGCAGTATAGTTCAGGCAATAGCCAACTCTGTGGGTACGTCGAATAAAAATAGCCCAACAATATTACAAGAAGATCTTATTGGCCATGTCTATACCCTTGCAAGAGAGGAAAAGCGGAGTCAATTGAGGGACGCAAGAGGCTTCTCAACAATGCTTAATGCATGTGGTAGTCTAAGAAGCGCAGGCCTAGGTATCGCATTATGTATGGGCGACAGGAACACTACGTTAAATGCCGCAGAACAAATAATTAGCACATATATGACAACTCTTCGCAAATACGTTACCAGCATCCTTACTGAGAAATGGAGGATTGTCGACGATGGCAAGACTGCCTTTCTCAATGGCGATGGGCTTTTGCGCGAAGACATGCTAGGAGCATTGTCCTCACTTCTCAGCGGCTCATCCTTGTTTAGAGACAGGATAATAATTCTCCGAACTCTGACAAGTGATGGCACGCACAGGTTCTCCTCAAGAAAGTCTCTCGGTTGTATCTCACAGGTAAACCTTGGCCTCGTAATGCGTCGGTGCGCAGATGGTTTCCAGGGGCGGGGCGGAGGACATTCGGCAGCTGCAGAAGCAAACATTCCCTCTTCTGTTCTTGAAGATTTCATTGCAAGAGTAAAGGTGGCTATAAATGATCCAAAATATCTCAAGGAGTATTGACGTTGCAGTACGCGTGGAGATTGCTTTTTCAACTAGTGCAGAATCAAATGCTGCCGTGGATGCATTAATACCAGATAATGTCAATTTTCCAAAGGGTCTGTCGATAAAAATATTTTCAAGAGGCGCTATGCTTACTATTGACTTGACAGGCAAGAATGTTCCGACTGCAACGATTGTGAATACGCTTGATGAGCTCCTAGAGCACATATCAATAGCCAAGAAAGTGATGGCTGACTAATGCTTGATCCACGAATTTTGAAGGAAAATCCCCAGGCAGTGCGGGAAATGCTAAAAAAACGAAATCTCGAAGATTTCCCAGTAGAGGAACTAATAGGTCTACATAAGAGACGGGGAGAGCTCATTATGAACAGCCAGCTCCTACGGCAAAAGAAGAACTTGCTATCTGACGCCATCGCAAGCAAGAAAAAATCCAGAGAGGACGCGAGCTCCGAGCTTGCCGAGATGAAGCAGGTGAGTATATTACTTGAACAGACCGAGGCAGAAGCTGTCCAAGTTGAGCAGAAGTTCAAGGAACTGATGATGGATCTGCCGAACCTGTTAGACGATGGAGTGCCCGTCGGCAAGGACGAAAGGGACAATGTGGTTGTGCGCCGACACGGCGCCATCAGGGAGCTGAATTTCAAGCCAAGGGATCACATTGACCTTGCGACCAACCTTGACCTGATAGACTTAGGTCGGGCCGCCAAGGTGTCAGGTGCGCGTTTCTACTTTTTAAAAAATGAGCTTGTAAAAATGAATCAGGCCCTTGTGAGCTTTGCGCTTGAATTTTTGTCAGAGCGTGGATATACGCTGGTCCAGCCTCCATACATGATAAGGAAGGAACCAATGGCCGGAGCCGTTATCTTAAACGACTTTAAAGATGTCATATACAAGATAGAGGAACATGACCTGTACATGATTGGGACTTCTGAGCACGCGATAGCAGGCATGCATATGGACGAAATCCTTGAGGGCAAGAAGCTGCCTACTCGGTATGCTGGTTTTAG
>JALZFN010000053.1 GCA_030861545.1 Thermoproteota archaeon
TACATGTCGACATTTCCCCCTGACAGGATGGCTGCGACCCTGTCCTTCCTGCTGCCTGCATGACCACCGTTTGATAAAATGTAAGCGAGGCTGGCCGCTCCTGCCGGCTCTGCCACTAGCTTGGCGCGTTCCATCATGAGAAACATTGTCTTTACTATCGATGTGTCGTCAACTAGCACAATATCGTCTAGGTACTTGGTTACTATTTCACGCGTCAGTTCGCCTGGCTGCTTAACTGCAATGCCATCTGCTATGCTGTATCCATGACTTGTAGACTGCAGTGAGCCCTTGGCAACCGATTCTTTCATAGCTGGAAATGCCTTTGACTCGACACCTATTATCTTGACATTTGGATTTCTCGACTTGACTGCAATTGCGATGCCAGCAGCAAGGCCTCCGCCGCCTATCGGCAGGTATATCCTGTCAACATCTGGTAGGTCTTCAAGAAGCTCAAGTCCGATCGTACCTTGGCCTGCAATAATATCTGGATCGTCAAAAGCATGAATTATGGTCTTCTCCTCTGCCTTAGCAATCTGTTGTGTTGCCTCCCACGCTTCGTCATAATTTGCTCCACGTCGGACTACTTTGGCACCATATGACTTAGTTGCTGCCACTTTAGCTGGTGATGCGTTCTCCGGCATGACAATTGTGCATGGGATCTTTTTTATTGCAGCGGCATATGCCACGCCTTGAGCGTGATTACCGGCAGATGCTGCAATTACTCCATAGCCTGCTTGCTTGTCCGACAGCCTGCTGATTCTGACAAAGGCTCCCCGCACTTTAAAAGAACCTGTCACCTGCAGGCACTCCAGCTTGAGAAATAAATTTGTGCCTGCAAGACTTGAGAAGGTCCTGGAAGTCTGAAGCGGTGTCTTTCTAACAGTCCCAGCCAGTAATTGTTGTGCGTTGACAATGTCTTCAATAGTAGGCATATGTCTTTTTTTTGGGGAGTTCCATATGCTGCCATCGTTCATTTCTTTATGCATGCATCAGGCGTAGATGCCTTAATTATAATTTGTGCTGACTCAACGTCTCGCTGAGCGGTTAGTAATAATGATAGCAGAGCAGCAATAGTAGTAGGCAGCTTAGTACATCTATGAATAATCACTTTAAGAATTATCCAATTTTGTTGTGTAATATGTTTTGCCCATTTCATGAATGCCTCTGCATGTAACTCAAAGAGATACGACGGATGCAAGAAGAACAACATATAGGGTTTGTACAGGCAAGAGACATGACGCGGCGAATCCAAACATGTGTACTTTGCTTCTTGTAAGACATAAGGGCAACATTCTATGCCTCTCATCTGATTTTGGAACTCCAGTTGATGATCTCGAATGAAACTCCTTGGTCGTATAGACCCTTTGAAATACTTCGGCTAAGGCCGTCTTCTACAGCCTTTATCCTGTGGTTGTCCTGCACAATGTCAATAGGAATATCGATCTCTATTTGCACTTCAAGGATCATCTTTTTCGTTTTAACCATTGCAGACAGCTGTATCAAGCTCAAGACACTATTTCAGTCTTACATCATTATCGAAAATGTTTATTGCACACTTACCCAAATACTTGTATATGTACCCAAGCGACATTTTCTCAAGGATGTACGCCGGAGAAAGCGATATGACGCTTTACCCAAAAAAAGAGGAAGCCCCTTCAGAAGTAGATGATATCTTGCAGACCAATCTATTCAACGTCATGTTGAATCGCAGATCGCAACGCAAGTTCGAGGACAGGGAAATAGAGGATTGGAAGCTTGAAATGATATTTGCTGCCGCAGATACCGCTCCGACAGCGGGAGGGTTTCAAGGCTTTGAAATTTACCGTATTAAGAACCCAGATGTTAAGCTCAATCTTGTGCAGGCCGCAAACAACCAACCCTATGTAAATGCGCCAGTAGTACTAGTGTTTTGCATGAATCCGTCAAGAGTCAAGATGAATTTTCCGCAACACATCATCAAAAAGTTCTCCGCCCAGGATGCCGCACTAGCTGCTGCTTACGCGCAGCTCGCGGCTCACGCGCTCAGCCTCAGCTCTGTGTGGATCGGTATGATAGATGAACAGAAGGTGATGCAGGCCCTTGGCACGGATCTTGTTCCGGCCTGTATACTGTGTATTGGCTATCCGCAAAAAATGCTGTATCCAAAGCCAAAGAGGAACCTAAATGAACTGATACATGAAATCTGACAGTAATTATAATATCTACATCCAATCGGCGCCTTAGCTTTTTTACTTTTTTCCATCATCTACAGATTACCGCAATCTGTAGCGAGATGTAAAGTGGCTTTATTGATGGAGTACAGAAAGCACAGAAATAAGGTTTACTTCATACGGTCCAACTGGTGTAAATGGTTATTGACAAGAGCCATAGGATAATAGCATAATACACTCTTACGCAGCTATTGAAATGATAAACAATGTAATAATCTAGCGCGTAATCTTGCTCAAGGCATCTGCTACTTGGCCAAGCTCTGCTGCGACCGCGTCCGCAGCCGCTTTCGTCATCTTGGTGGTATCAAGGAATGCTTCTCTCCTTCTCATCTTCTTGTTCTTTATCACTTCAATGTCAAAGTAGTTCACGACACCTTCTTCTCCTTGCATCAGCCTATTGTAGTCGATCAGAACTGGCAATGTCTGATATAGTTTCATTATGAGGTCATTTAATTCTGAAAAAAGCTTGTTTTTCTCGTTGTAGGTTTTTTCAAGCCCGAACTGACTTTCTACAGCCGCTGCCTTTTGGTCGAGGACCTCAACAAGCTTTTCGTCGTCAAATACTTTTGCAAAAAGTTCCTCAAACTCTAAATTGGAGTAACCTCTTTTTTCAAGCTCGTCTGCAAGGGCCCTGTCAGCATTCCGCGTCATTGTGCTCAAAACTGAAGTAGTCTTGTCCGAGATTTTTGCAAGCTCTTTTTGTATTTCGAGGAGACGCCTATCAACTCTATAGTAAGGCAGCACATGGAACTGGATTCCAAAATAGCCACTAATGTAAAATTTGTCAGCTTCTTTAGTAAATTGAGAGTATATCCTCTGAAGATCTTCTGCACCGGATTTTATGACGCCGCTAAATGTCCAGTCTTCGAGCGTATTTGCTAGTTGCTGATACAGGTTCTGTACCTCCCGTGGTTCAAAAGTGTCGGCCTGAGTTACCGTGCCGTCACCCAGCATTGCGTTTGCTTGGTGCATTGCTATGGCCGGTTTGATAGCTTCAAGGTAGACCTTTTGCACCTTCTCAGCCGCACCATTTACTTGCCGGCAAAAGTAGTCATCTCCCCTTAATGGAGCTCTCACAATTAAGAAGGAGGTAACACTGTTTAATATATTCACATTTAAATGGAACAGCTGAGAAAATAGCTCAAGTTTGGCCGCAGCAAAGGAGCATGACAAGGAAGCGGATCAGGACAAGACCAGCAGGAGCCTTTTCGACATGATGATGAATAATGACAGCTTGAATGCTACAGAGACCAAGATTGTGGACTCTGAAACCCTTGTCTCTCAGACTCAGGACAGGTTATGGAGGGCACTCAAGCGTAGTTTTCAATACGATGTGTCGCTTCAGCCAGGTCAAGAATACCTTCTGAACCACGTGAGCTCAAAGATTCCACTTGTAATAATGTATGCCGACCTTGTGGGGTCCACGAATATGAGCATGACCCTTCCGGCGGATAGGCTGACTACAATAATCAGAGCTTTCACTTATGAGATGTCACAGGTCATTTATAACCACAAAGGCTATGCGCTCAAATATGTAGGCGATGCAGTAATCTCATTCTTTCCAGCAAGCTACAACAAGCTGCTTGCATGCGATAGAGCAGTTCAATGCGCAAAGTCGATGCTTGCGGTAGTAAAGAACGGCATCAACCCTATCCTCAATCAATACGACTATCCAGAGCTAAATGTCAAGATAGGAATGGATGAAGGTGAAAACGTTATCGTGCAGTACGGCCATGACAGGAGTTCTCAGATCGACATACTAGGATACTGTATGAACATAGCTGCCAAGATAACGTCTCTGACAGGGCCCAACAAGGTCTCGATTGGAGAATATGTATATAACATGCTACACCCTTCAATTAAGTCAAAGTTAAAGGAGGTCAAGTTTAGTGCTGAGGAATGGAGATACACCGACAGGCACACTGGCCAGCTTTACAAAGTCTATGTAATGAGCAATGCCAGCGAGTGAGAGGGCCTCCAACAAAGCGATAATTTGGCACATCGCTATAGTGCATAGTAGTTAGTCCGTCCGGATTACGATCATAAAACTATACGCAGCAAAAATATCGTCGTATGATACTGATTCAAGGGTATAATCTGCATAACAAAAAAGAAATTTAACGATATGACTTTTGCTTTCTTCGTCTTGCGCTAGGTCCACCGAATTTCTTAGACTCTGTCTGCCTGCTATCTCCAGATAGCAGATGTCTATCGTACTCTACTATCTTTTTCTTTATCTCTTCGCGCACGCTCTTCGTGAAAGGATGCTCCTTTGGGTCCTTGCCACCCTTTTCCTGACCGGTAAGGGCACGAGAAATTGCAACTGCACCTGCAAATGCCTGTCCCATAAAGCCGCCGCCGTGCACCTGGACATCAATGTCGACTTTATTACGCATATCGCCTACAAGTGTAAGAGGTACAAGCACTAGTTCTCTCGCGATTTCAGGCGTTAGTAGCTCCGCCGGCCTATTATTCATTCTGACTTTGCCGGTCCCCTTCGCTATCGTGGCAACGGCCTTGCTTGTCTTACGCTGCCCTGGATAGAGCTCTACCTTATTTATCAATGTCCCTTCCACCCTATCTGCTTAGCGACTTCGCCAATAGAAACATAGTATGATTGGGGCTTGGTAATCTTTGAGTCAGCAAATGATTGCATTTTGGCAGCTTTGATTCCTTCAGGCACTCCCATATATACTCTCAGCCGCTTGAATGCAGCCGCGCCGCCGGGCTTGCGCTTTGGAACCATTCCTCTTACCATCTTGGACAAAATGGTGTCAGGTCTCCTTGGATGAAAGGGCCCGTGAATGGGATTCGTGACCGAATTAATGCTCAGATGTTCTTTATATAGCTCAATTGTCTTGTAACGGTTACCTGATAGCATTGCCTTCTCCGCATTGACAACGGCGACTCTGTTGCCTTCCATCAGTAGCTTTGAAACATGAGAGCATATTCTGCCAGCGATGCAGTTAGTGGCATCAATTACTACAACACTCTCCGGCGCCCTTTGCACTGTTTTCTCCTCAGCCAATTATTCTTACTCCCTTACCATTTGGGTGCCTCTTGATCAAATCATCAAATGTCACGACCCTGCCACCGGATTCGATGACCTTTTTGGCCGCAGTTTCAGATATTGAAAAAGCGCAAATCGTCAGCTTATGGCCGAGGCTGCCAGTTCCCAGAACTTTGCCAGGCACGATGACTACCTCATCTGCTTTGGTGATCTCTGCGAGCCGCCTGACATTAATCTCACGCCGATTAGCCCTAGAGCCTGCGAGCTCTTCTTTGAGAGCCCGCCATATCGGCGCCTTATTGTCCCTAAAGGCATTGCGAAGAGTCCGACTCGTGTTGTCAACCATTGTATTAGCAAACATACGTAGTGTCAACTCGTAATGGAAAGTCCCCAAATAAATGTACTGACTCTATTGAATTTTTGGCTGCCATTTGGCGTCGGGAGTATATGCTTTAACTTGCATTGGATTTAAGAACCAATCTCGTTTAGGATTCACCTTCGTCTTCTTTCTTCACCTGGAAATTTCTCTTGAATGCTCAGCCTAAACCACACATTGAAAGCAAAAAAAGGCTCAGCTTATCTTGAAGCCATAGCAATTCTTTCTTGCTCATTCTTTTTCTTGATTGCATGGCTTCCCATGTCGTTATTGGCAGCCAAAATGATCTCCTTTGCGAGTGCCTCTTCTATGGTTTGCAGGCTGGAATATGTCGATTCCCTTACACCCTCTGCGATAAAGCGAAGGGCGAGGTCGACTCTTCGTAACGGAGCTACGTCAACTGACACATGGTAGACGACGCCACCATATACAATGCGAGTCGTATCCTCATTTGGAGAAGAGTTCTCGATTGCTCTTACCAGCAGCTCAACGGGGTTTTTGCCTGTTTCGACGTATATGATTTCGAATGCTGACTTGATTATGTTGAGCATCTTTGCCTTCTTTCCACCCATCCTGCCTGTGTTTTTTGCATATTTCTTCCCAAAGTGCATAAGCTTGTTTGCCAAACGCTCGATGATATTGACCTCTGCTTTCTTCAAACGCTGATGCTCATGCCTACCAAACGTGACTGGGATTACGGCAGGCTTGAGGTTAATGACGGATTTAAGGCCGGGGTCATTTATCTCGATATTGATCATGTCCCACTTGTGAAACAGCTGGATGTGTACCTGCTCCTTTCCACTCATCTTCTTGGCTTCTCCTTCCTTCCATATACAAGCTCATTCAATGAGACGCCGTTGACTTTGAAAACCTGCCACCTAACGCCGGGTATGTCGCCCATTGCACCACCCATTGAGCCGCCGATGCCGCCGATAATTACCTCATCATGCTCGTCAACAAAGTTGAGGGCCCCGT
The DNA here is from genome assembly GCA_030861545.1 of Thermoproteota archaeon. Taxonomy (GTDB): domain Archaea; phylum Thermoproteota; class Nitrososphaeria; order Nitrososphaerales; family Nitrososphaeraceae; genus Nitrososphaera. The sequence continues at coordinate 6,572 of JALZFN010000053.1, forward strand.
CCTTTGGTAGGAAGGCAGTAACGGATTTGCCATTCTTTATCAGCTGAACCCTAACACATTTGCGCACGGCAGAGTTGGGCTGCTTTGACTCAATGCCAACCTTTTCCAATACTATCCCTCTTGCCTGTGGTGCACCCTCTAGAGGATTTGCCTTCTTGTCAAGCATGAGCATTCTTCTCTTATAATACTTGTCCGCCCACTGAGCACGGCTCTTCTTTGTCTTCAGAACCCTACCTGCGAACAAACCTAGTGGAGATTTACCCATCTATATTCACTCTATTACCACTAATTCCCTGCTCAGGACCAACTATTAATACATTGGATATTTGGAAGTATCGCTTCGCAAGAAGCCTTGCCTTCTCGGCATTCCTGCCTTCCCTTCCTACGACAGCCCCCTTTTTCCTTGGGTCAACGGTGACAACCGCCTGCTTTGTCCCATCCCCTCTTTCAGATATCTTAATATCATTTATCATATCAGCATTGAGCATATTACGAATGAACTCTGCTGCATCGTCAGAAAATTCAACAAGTTCTATTTTTCTTGCAACCATGTTTTGGATCTGTTTAATTGTAGAACCACCTTTGCCAATGGCGAGGCCCATCTGGCCCTTATTTACAACGAAAATAACGCGGTCCATTTTATCATCGACTATGCAGTCTCTTGCTGTTGCGCTCGTGATACTCTGGAAGAGGGACATCAGGCGCAGTTCATCAGACGTTAGTTTGATCTCGGTCATTTCTACAGTGTCCTATGATAATCAATAGTGAAAAATACGACGGTAACCACAACAAATCATGTTCGCATTCATTTATTTCTCAACCACCTTTTTGTATATTACTTACCCTTTTTTCTGATATAATAGTTCTTATTTCGTCTGCTGTCCCGCTCTTGATCGCTATCGCAGTGATCCTGAAAGGCTTATTGCATAGCTTACCTAACTGCATTGAAGTCCCGGGATAATCATAGATCGGGACATTGGCAGACTTGGCCTGGTCCTCTAGCTTTTTCCCGTCTTCAGAGTCAATGGACTTGCTGACGATTATCAGCTTCGAGCCTTTGACTGATTGCAACGCTTCTTTAATGCCACTTTTGTACTTATCGGCTACTATTGCCTCTTTAATCACTTTTTCCAGTGTTTTCATTGTCTTTCACCTTCATGTAGAGATCTACCATTCCGGTGCCGACAGGTACAGTAGCACCTACTATAACGTTTTCTGTCACTCCTTTTAGCGTTTCAATCTGCCCTTCAAGCGATGCTTTGGCAATTGTCGGCACTGTGATTTCAAACGCCGCTCTTGCAAGGACAGATGTCTTGGTTCCCGCAATGCCGTGCCTACCTATCTGTTGAAGATATCCCTTTGATGTCATAAGGTCAGCTACAAGCATGATGTGCCGCGTATCCACCTCAAGTCCCTGCTCTTCAAGTGTATTTGTAATCTCTTTGACGAGCGCGGTCCTTGCTGCCTCGATGCCAAGCATCTGCCAGATCTCATAGACATTGTTTGTTGTAGTTCTGGTAGTATCTACGCCGTCTACTGCCATCACCTTTGCAAGATTAGAGCCAGCAGTCTGTATAACCCACTCTTCATCCTGCTTGACTATTGTTACACGCTCAATGTCAGATACACCCTTCACACGTGTATTGAGTAGCTTACTCTTAAGCGTCAGCAGCGTCTGGGCGTCAGGCCCATCTGGAACCACTATTTTGATGGAGAGCTTGTTTTCGTTTGGTTTGATGTTGTACTTCTTCTTTGAGCTCTCAAGGACTTCTTGCACGTCGTCAAAAGTGCATCCTCGTTCCGCCAGCTTCGCTTCAGACAGATGGAATGTCAGCACGCCGCTATAGTCAGTCTCTGTCCTGCCAACAAGATCACCAATCTGCGTGAAGAGTATATCCCTTGCGACTTCGAGGGCTTTTTCTCTTGATACTCTGTGACTCACATCAAGGTAAATATCCATAGTAGGTGTCACAGGTTTCTTTCTTGCATCTACAAGCTCAATGAGCCTTGGAAGGCCGAGCGTTACGTTTCTCTCCTTTACACCAGCAAAGTGGAAAGTCCTAAGCGTCATCTGAGTTCCTGGCTCACCTATAGATTGTGCTGTGACTACGCCAACCGCCTCTCCGGGTTCTGCAAGAGCCCTATCGATAAGATCCAGAACCTTCTTCATGACTTTTTCAACACCATCTTTGCTAAGTCTGTTCTCAAGAAGTGCCTTTTCCAGATTGGTCTTCATCCTTGGGTTTAGGCTTTTGGCGTATTTTGTGATTATGTCCTTGGTCACATCCTCAACCGCCTTGCGCCCTTCGTCCACGATTGATTCAGCTTCAATTAGCCTTGAAATGTTGACCGCCTCGCCATGATCGCTTTTTGCAGGATCAATGCCGTCCTCGCCATAGAGATACTGCACTATGTTGCCATGAGGATCACGTACTGTCTGGTCGTATTCAATCTTTAGGTGCTCAAGTGCGTTGATTAATCTCCTCTGCATGTAGCCAGATTGCTGAGTTCTAACTGCAGTGTCTACAAGGCCTTCCCTCCCGCCCATTGCATGGAAGAAGAATTCAAGGGGAGACAGCCCATCACGATAGTTTGACTTGACAAATCCCTTTGCATCGGGGCTGGCTTCATTTGGCTTAAAATGTGAAAGCGCCCTGTTATGGTAACCCTTCTGAATCCTCTTGCCTCTGATCGATTGCTGTCCTAATGCTGCAGTCATTTGGCCGATATTAAGTGTCGATCCTCTTGCACCTGTAGACGCCATGATCACTCCTGAGTTTTCGTCAGGGAATGCCCTGTCGGCTGTCCTCCCAGCGCGATCACGGGCTCGGGACAGTTCATTGACAACATATAGCTCTAAGGCTTCTTCTGCGGACAGGCCACGTGTAAGTGGGAGTGTACCGTCATTGTACTGTTGTATCAGCTCATGGACCTTTTCGTAGGTCTTTTGGATGATGTCGTTGATCCCTTGCCGGGTCTCTGGAGGTAGCCATAGGTCAGAATACCCGTAGGTAAATCCTCTATGAGTGATATATGTCTTCAGCATAGTAAGTATTGAGTCAAGGAACTTTCTTGCTGCGTCCGTGCCATAGTCCTTTGCGATCCTGTGAAGCACGCTGTCAGGCTCTTCAGCACCAATCGACGCTTTGTCGATGACGCCGCTAATAAGCTCCCCGTTCTTTATAACCACGTCTTTTCCTTCTCCCTTTGCAGCCTTGTTCCACTTTGAAGTAATGATGAAGTTAAAGTCCTTTGGCAAGAAGAGCGAGAACAGCTGTCTGCCAGAGTACAGCTTTTGACCATCCTTTGTGGTTGTTAGTGGCTCGGGCAGTGGCCCATGGTAGCCACCTAGCATAGCTAAGTTTGCGAATTCATCCTTTGTCAGAGTCGATCTCTCGCTGGTAAGGATGAAAGCACCAGTAATAAAGTCTCTAATACCTCCAATAATGGGGCCTCCATACCTTGGTGAAATCAGCTGATCCTGCACCTTCATAAGAAGCGTTGCTTCAGCCCTTGCTTCTTCGCTCTGGGGCACATGAAGGTTCATTTCGTCACCGTCAAAATCAGCGTTGTATGGTGGACAGACAGCAGGATGCAACCTGAATGTGCGGTATGGCAACACCTTGACACTGTGTGCCATGATCGACATTCGGTGGAGCGATGGCTGCCTATTGAAAATGACAATATCGCCGTCTCCAAGATGGCGCTCGACAATATATCCAGGCGCAAGCGAATCAGCTATTGCTTTCCTGTCGGTAACATAATCAAGCCTAATCTTGACTCCGTCAGGTCTAATTATATAATTTGCTCCAGGATAAGTGTTGGGGCCGTTCATTACCAGCTCCTTGAGCCGCTCAAGGTTCCAATGTGAAACTGTTTCAGGTATAGTAAGCTTCTTTGCGACGTCTGTCGGCACGCCAACATCCGAGATCGCAAGGTTAGGGTCTGGCGAAATCACAGTTCGGCTGGAGAAATCTACACGCTTGCCTGAAAGTGACCCTCTGAATCTTCCTTCTTTGCCCTTCAACCTCTGTGTCAAAGTCTTAAGAGGCCTGCCAGATCGATGGTGGGCTTGTGGGATGCCAGAGACTTCGTTATCAAAGTACGTCGTGACGTGATATTGCAAGAGGTCAACTAAGTCCTGCACGATAAGTGGAGGAGTTCCTGCTTCCTTGCTTTCCTTGAGCCGCTGGTTGACTCTGATGATATCTACAAGCTTGTGCGTCAGGTCATCTTCTGACCTAATGCCTGTTTCTAGAATGATCGAGGGTCTGACGGTCACCGGCGGGACTGCCAGCACTTGTAGTACAAACCACTCTGGCCTTGCAGTCTTGGGGTCATACCCAAGCAGTGCAAGGTCGTCATTTGGGATATGGCTCAATCTTTCACGAATAGTGATTGGAAGCAATCTGTTTTCTCCAGCCTCGGTCCGCTCGACAAATATAGTCGGTTTCGTGAATATCAAGTCGTGCTGATCCTTGCCACAGTGTGGACAAACTTTGATCTTTTTAGCCTGTTCAATTATATCATCTTTGATATTCTCAAGAGTGATTATTGCATAGGCGGCCTTTGTATCGCGGATCGATTTGTAACGGGCAAGCTCTTCAATGTCAAGTTTGATCCTATTGCATGATCGGCAGGTTATCAGGAGTAGCTTATGAATATCATCGACAAAGGCGATGTGGAGCACCGGCTCTGCTAGTTCAATGTGTCCAAAGTGACCTGGGCATTTTGCGGAAGTGTTTCCACAAGTGGCACATTTTTGGCCTGGCTCCAGGGTGCCTAGCCTGTTGTCCATCAAGCCGCCTTGCACCGGCATCCCATCTTCATCATATGTTTCAGGTGCTGTGATCTCTGCTACCGAGAACTTGCGCACTTCGGTTGGTGACCAAACGCTAAACTTTATTCCGCCCAACGTTTTTGCAGATTCTTCCATCATTTCCTATCTTCTCCCAGTCTATACCTTCTCCTTTACAAGGAGCCTAGGCGCAACATTGAGGCTCATCATTTCCTGCAACAGCAGCTTGAACGCATAGGCAATGACTACAGATGATATCTTCGCTTTTTCGCCGCAGACGCGGCAGATGTACCGGCGCTGCTTGACGTCGTAGTACGCAAGCAAGCCACAACGCTCACAAACATTCACTTCAGCCTTGTCTGATTCTTCCAGGAGTCTGTCCTTGAGCATCATGGATGCGCCATATGCAATAAGGCAGTCACGCTCCATTTCTCCAAATCTCAAGCCGCCACCACGGGCCCTGCCCTCGGTAGGCTGCTTTGTCAACATCTGGACCTGACCTCTGGCGCGGCTGTGAATCTTATCAGCGACCATGTGGTGCAATTTTTGATAATAGACTACGCCTATGTATACATCCGCTGGAAACCTTCGACCAGTCCTACCGTCATACATCACTTCCTTGCCGGTATAACTGAAACCGTACTTCTCCATTGCACCCTTGATGTCATCTAGCTTTTCTCCGAGGAAAGCTGACCCGTCGACTATTTTACCGCGTAGTGCGGCAGCTTTTCCGCCAAGTGATTCCATGAACTGGCCGACGGTCATCCTTGATGGAAAGGCATGTGGGTTAATCATAATGTCTGGCATAATACCCTCCTCCGTATATGGCATATCTTCTTGGTTGACCAGCATGCCGACGACCCCCTTCTGACCATGCCGCGAGGCGAATTTATCACCAATTTCTGGAATGCGCATGTCGCGGACCCTAATCTTGTACATCTTGCCGCCTTCAACGGACTGCGTCACAATAACCGTATCTACCACGCCATTTTCTGAAGGCCTGACTCCAACTGAAGTGTCTCGTCTGTATGGACCCTTGACCTCAAATTCCTTATATTCTTCCATGAACCTTGGCGGGGACGTCCTACCAATTAGGATGTCTCCTCCGTTTACCACCGCCTCGTGCATTATTGCACCATCTTGCTCGAGCAGGCGGTAAGCCTTTTCGCCTCTGTAGCCCCGTATATTGGCATCTGGCTGAGGTACCTCAAAATTATCCTTCATTCCGCCTGGATACTGCTTGGCTTCTGCTTCATAGATCCTGTAAAAAAATGTCCTGCCAAACCCTCTGTCGACTGACGCCTTGTTGAACACCACGGCATCTTCGATGTTATAGCCTTCAAATGGAAGCACAGCGACAACACAGTTCTGTCCTGTAGGGCGTTCTTCAAGACCAAGCAGGTTAATTGCCTTTGTGCTTACTACTGGTGTCTGCGGATAGAGCATAAAGTGTTGTCTGACATATGTGCTTGCGTTCATCAATGGCGTTGAAAAGCCAAGGCTCTGCTTTGCCATCGCGCTTTCATAGGTGTTCCTTGGTGACTGGTTATGCTCAGGATATGGAATAATCGAAGCACCCACACCCAGGATGGCAGATGGAAATATCTCTAGATGAGTGTGTAAAGGCTCTATTTTCTTCGGATCAATTGCGACATAACAATTCTCTTCTTCGTTTGCATCTACTAGCTCGATTATGCCCATGTAGAGGAGATCATTCCAAGAAAGGAATTTTTTGGATATCTTTTCAATTATTTCATCTGTCACGAGTGGTTTGCTATCTTTGACAACTAGAAGTGACCTTAGCACTCTGCCAGCATTGCAACTAATGTAAATGCGCTTTGTGGCATTAGGGTTTTGTGAACCATAGAGATAGATACCTATGTGTGGGTGGATCTTGCCCGACCTCCTCATTGACCTAAGCGTGTCAGCAAGATGTTCTCCCTTTTCGATATAACCGATGAGCCGGCCATCCACAAACACCCTTGTTCCTGATCTTCTCAGAGCCTCTCCAACATCATCCACACC
>JALZFN010000060.1 GCA_030861545.1 Thermoproteota archaeon
ACATTGATGAGGGTAAAGCACCTAATTTCTTTTTGGAATAGCTCTATTTCTTTATCGTATACAGACAAAAGGCGCATTCATCGCAGGAATAGTAGAGATTATCAAAGTCGGAATAAAGAATCATGCTATCATGGCATCGGGGGCATTCGATCTCATGTTCTAGGAACTGAACAGAATTTTTTTGTTTTTCTTCAGCAGTCACATAATCTGACGTTCCGCTTTCTTTTGCGACGGTAAGTTCCGCCATGAAAGACAATAACCAGACAGTTGTTTTTAAGGTGTGGAACACCCTTGAGGGAGGGGCTCACTATTGGAAGAGCTGGCTCAACGTCTTATAGCGCGATCCCAAGGGCTATAATTTCTCATTCGCGATCATGATGAGCATTGATGTGGTAGTGTGAGAAGTCAATAGAGAACGTTTAAATTTTATTGTAGAATAATTTCATGAAGCTAGTCTGCTCATTTAGGGAAAGATTTGATTTACAAGATGCCTCATAGACTATCATGCAGGGAGATGTTGAGGACCTCTGGTTAGAGAACCTCTCTAATTTGAAATTTATCATAATAGCATAAGATTGATGAAACAAGATATTTCAACCTACGAAAATAAAGCCGAGAGAAATATTCAAAATGAAATTGCGCACAGTTAGGGAAATTCGCTTGGCTACAAATTAGATCGCATACTTTGACAATTCATCATCTGCTATCTAAGAATGAGACCCTGTCATGGAACCTCTTTTCACAAAAACCACATGCGAGTACGTCTGAAATATTATATTCTCCCAATTTAACTAGTACTAAAAGCATAAATTATCTCAAAATCGAACAAAATCTCGTTAATGTTTGCTTTCTATACACCTCAGACTGCGAACAGCGCTCTGCCCGAGATCAAGCGTCTGTTCGAAAATATCGTTATGCAAAAGAACCATGTTGTTGCGCTGCAAGAGGAGATACAGGCAATAATTGACTCGGGGAGCCCTTTTGAAGCCTTCATAAAGAAAAAACAGGAGCTCAACGCTGCTGTAACAAATCTGTATAAAGCAATAGAGCATCTAGAGGCGACAGGAGTAGTAATAAAGAGTGTGGATGAGGGCTTACTCGACTTCCCTTCAAGGAGGTTTGATGAAGAGGTCTGGTTGTGCTGGAAAGTGGGAGAAAACCAGATAAAATTCTGGCACGGAAAGGATGAGGGCTTCATGGGCCGCAAGCCCCTTGAAAGCACAGGCGTAATAGAGCCATAACTTTATAGAATGTAGGGACGACGGATTGATATGCCAATTGATGCCGCAGAGTTTGATGCCCACAAAGACCTCGGAACAATCATTGGTCAGTTCCTTTGCAGAAACCAAGACAAAGGATATTCTGCTAAGGAAATAGCGCAGGTGACAGGGATTTCAGAGACCGATGTGAATAATGCTATGCTCAAACTTGGATTATCTGATATAGCCGGCGCAATAGCGGGAAGGAGGAAAAAGTTCCGAATAGAGGATGTAACGATAAATGGCATCACCTACTACCGGTGTATTTGTAGATGATATTCAAAAAACATAGTAATAAGCTATTGCATATGGCAGCAGGAAAGTGCTCTCTAGCTGGCTGCGGGCCATCCGGATTCGTTTCCTTCTAGCGTCAGTAATTGCTGTCAGTAACGGCCTTGGGATCGCTTACTGGAAATATGCCACTATAGACCCAGTCTATGCCATCCTGACGTATATTGGCGTTATCTTTTTGCACGCAAGTGTGGACCTTCTCAATGACTACTGGGATCACAAGCGAGGGATCGACACTGCTACAACAAGGACAAAGTTTAGTGGAGGAACAGGGGTCCTTCCTGAAAATCTACTAACACCCCGCGCAATTTATCTAGCAGGCATAGTATTTCTGATATTAGGAGCATCTATAGGGGCATACTTTGTAGCTATTCGCGGAATAACTATAGCAGTAATACTTGGATTTGCAGTGGTTGCCATTTACTTTTATTCGACGAGTATTGTGAATGCGGGGTTGGGTGAACTCTTCGTTGCAATTAAGGGGGCTATGATCGTGCTTGGGACGTTTTACGTACAATATCCTGCAATAGAGCCCGCCGCGCTATATATTGGCTCAATAGTTGGCATCTTATCTGCAACTGTCCTATTTGTCAATTCATTCCCAGACTATGAAGCAGACAAGTCAAAAGGTCGTCGAACACTTGTAATAATTCTGGGTAAGAAGACATCATCAGCTGTATATGCGATATTTATCATTGTTACATATGCGATGATTGCCGCGGGTATCTTGCTTGGCTTTACCAAGCTGTATTCACTCATTAGTTTCGCATCGATCCCTTTTGGTATAAAATCAATCTTGTTACTCAGAAAAGATCCAGATAGCATAGAAAGGATTGTACCAGTGATGGCAACAGCGGTAACATACTCTAGAATTACCGGCTGTTTACTGGCTCTGAGCTTCATTCTATAGGCAAGCCGCATAAATATTAGGCGAAAGAGCAAGCTTCGGTTATAGAAGTTACAATATTCGATTCATTATTATTTTCCATTCTTCTATACTTGAACTGTTGCCATCATTTCTACCATATGATATAATTGACGGCTATGCCACACCTGAGGGCACAAAAAATTACATGCAGTTTGCTGTATCACGCGGCAAGCCAGCAGCCCACTTTAAGTCATTTGATGGTTTGCGCCTTTCAAGTTTAGGAATGGGAACGTATTTAGGCCAACCAACTGAAGACGACGATCAGGCCATAGAAAATGCTATCTATCAGTCTGTCAAGTCCGGCGCGGTCAATGTCATCGATACTGCAATAAATTACCGCTCGATGAAGTCTGAAAAAACCATTGGGAGCGCTCTTTCTCGGCTGATAAAGGATAAAATAATTTCGCGCGAGCAGCTGTTCATATGCACCAAGAATGGCTATATAACAAATGATGGTGACTATCCAACCGTTGACGTAATGGAATACATGTACAAGATGTATATCCAGCCTGAAGTTATAACAGCAGACGATATCAGCTCCGGATACAATGTCATGAATCCAAACTACCTTGCCAGGTGCATCGACAAGTCACTAATGAACATGCATACTTCTACCCTCGATCTCGTTTACATACACAATGCCTTTGAAAGCTGGTACCAGGACGTTAGCAGAGAGAAGTTTATGGAAATGCTTGTTAAAGTGTTTGAATTATACGAAAGATACAGAACTAAAAACAAGATTCGCTATTATGGCATGGCAACCTGGACGTGCTTCCGAGTGCCGCCTACCAGTTCTGAATACCTCTCACTTGAACAGGTGGTCAAGTGCGCAGATAGCATAAGTGGTAAGGGTCGTGGCTTTAGATTTATCCAGTTGCCGTATAACCTTGCCTACAGCGAGGCGCTCTTGCTTAGAAACCAATCAGTAGGCTCAGAGAAAAATCTTACAATATTGCAGGCGGCGGCAAGACTAAACGTCGGAGTATTTACGAGCGTACCTCTCTTTCAGGGAAGGCTCCTTGGCAGTCAAGTGCCCAACTACGGAAATGTTACGGATCCCGTGTCTAAACTCGTGCAGATCATTAGGTCGAGCCCATCGGTCATTGCCCCTCTCATCGGACAGAAAAAACCCGAGCACGTTGAAGAAAACCTAAAGACTGCAAACATTCCTCCACTCTCAAAGGAAGAATTCAGTGAGGCTGTTCGCATACTCACGGGTCAGAAACTATGAGAATCTGCTATTATGGAATTGAGGATGGGGAGAGCAGAACATAAGAACACAAAAGTTTTTTAGCCTTCTGTATCGCGGTCTCAAGCAATATCTGCAGGAAGGTCGCAGACAATGAGATCAAATACAGGTTCTAATTTTTTACTTTAGAATATTCGGTTGGCCATATACATACGCATACACACAGGCGGGTGTGGCTACTAATCCATTGCATTGTTGATTATTTACCAGCGTTAAGTGTAGCTTTGGCTAAAGTTAGGCCAATTCCTCGACCAACTTTGTTTCAAAGTCGTCAATTGAAGCTTTCTCAAGCATTTCGGTGTCGGATTTGATGGCTCCCTGCTTCTTGAGAACTTCTCTGGCTAAAAGCCAGTAAACAGTTGCAAGAGCCTTGCGTCCGCGGTTGTTTGCAGGTATCACCAAGTCGACCTTGGAGGTAATGTTGTCGCTGTTGGCGATTGCAATAACAGGCACTCCTGCCCTGGTGGCTTCAAGGACAGCTTGCTGGTCTGCCTGAGGGTCTGTTACGACGACTATCTCAGGCTCCATATAGTCTGGAAGCGAGGGATTGGTAAATGTCCCAGGCATGAACCGGCCGAGAATGGGAGTTGCGCCTGTCAGCTCACAGAACTTTTCGACGGGAGTTTTGCCGTATTCTCGAGCAGAAGTCACTGCAACCTTGGCAATGTTCGCCCTGCCTATGAACTTGGCAGCGACATCGACTCTTGCAAGAGTCTTGCTAATATCTAGAATATAGAGGCCTTCCGGATTAGCCTTGACTATGAATGATGACATAAATTTTGTCTTGACCGGAGTACCTACGCGGATACCCGTGGAAAGTATCATTTGTTCCAAATTGTCAGTCTCAATGGACTCCTGACCCTCCGGGGATTCTTCTTCTACTGAAGCACTTTCTTCGATAAGCTTGTCGTCAGGATTGTTCTCGTCTGAATTGCTCATATAGGCTATGCAGAGGACAGTTCTGACACACCTTCTATTAAATCATTCCACGGAGGTAGGCAGCCATACTATTGAAATTCAACTACCTCAATAACCATTTGAAAAAAGGAACTCTATGGATACAACATGGTTGATTTTAAGTCTTCGTTGTCTTATTAGATTCACTGCTTTGTAAATTAAGTACCTTTCGAAGGAGACTTTTTTTACGAGCAGCTGGACTAAATAACGAGCGAAGCGACCTAGCTCGCGGCTGGTTTCGATCCTAAACAAAGACGGATATCCTCCTGTAAGAAACATAGACACCTTATATGTTGATACCTAGCTCACAAGATCATTGATAGATGCGGAGAATCTCACCAAGAAGTTTGGTGGAATCACTGCAATCGATGATGTGACATTCCATGTAAATGAAGGTGAAGTTTTTGGTTTCCTGGGGCCGAACGGGGCAGGAAAAACGACTACGGTGAGGATGCTCTGTTGTCTTATTTCGAAGACCGGCGGACAAGCAAGAGTAGGCGGTTACGAAATAGGTAATGACCTCAACTCACTTAAGATTAGAAGCATTGTTGGATTCCTTCCAGACAACGTAGGTCTTTATGAGGAGTTGAGTGCTTACAAGAACCTTGATTTTTATGGCAGGTTGTATGAACGCACAGAAGAACAAAGAAAAGAAAGCATAGAGCGTTTTCTTAGGCTGCTTGGACTATGGGAGAAGAAGGACTTGCCAGTTGGAACCTTCTCCAAAGGAATGAAGCAAAAGATTGCCCTAGCCCGCGCGCTGATACATGAACCCATGATACTTTTTCTTGATAAGCCTACTGTGAATCTAGACCCCGAAGCCGCTAGAACAGTACGAGATTTCATTTTGGAGCTAAAGAAAGAAAAGAAGACCATTTTCCTCAATACGCATAATCTTGATGAAGCACAAAGAATCTGTGATAAAATCGGAATATTGAAAACGAGACTGTTGAAACTCGGCACTCCCGAACAACTGAGGGAACTGTTCAGGAGCTGCAGCAAGACTGTAATTCAGCTCGAGAAAGTCAACGACTTCATCGTGGATGCAGTTAAGAGTCAGACATCAAGGAATGCCTTAATTGATGGCAACAGACTGATCATAGACGTAGCCAGTGGCGAAAAGGAAAACGCTAAATTTATAGAGGCAATCGTATCGGCTGGAGGGCATATTCAATATGTCACCCAGCTTAGTCCCAGTCTAGAGGACATTTACCTGAAAGTAGTGAAAGAGGAGATTTGAAATGAGGTTGTCAAAAGCGTGGATTATTGCAGAAAAGGATCTTGCTATCTTTAGAAAGAAAAAGAGCGTCATATATTCAGTTGTTCTCTTCCCGCTCTTTGTATCGATTGGTCTTCCACTGATCTTTCAATTTAGCGACGGTTCGAAAAGTGGAGGCATCCCAGCTGAGGCGCTCCCAATAGTGATAAACGCTTTTTCTTTCTTGTTCATAACGGGCGCGGTAACTCTGCCCACAGCCATCGCCTCTTACAGTCTAGTTGGTGAAAAAGTTCAGAAGAGCATTGAACCTCTTCTCGCGACACCAACAACTGAAGGGGAAATTCTGTTGGGAAAAAGCATCGCTGCATTTTTGCCACCTATCGCCGCTATCTATGTGGGTGCTGCGATATTTATGGCTCTCATAGATAGCCTTACTTATAGCACGTTTGGCTATTTCTATTTCCCAAATTGGAACATGGGGGTTATCATGCTTCTTCTTGCGCCGCTTGGTTCTATACTCTCCATTGAATTCGATATCCTCGTATCTTCTCGAGTCAATGATGTGCGTGCTGCGCAGCAGCTCGGTGGGATGGTCGCTCTTCCATTTGCAGGTATCTACGTATTAGCTGAAGCGGATGTCCTATCTCTTGAGACTACCAATTTACTCCTCATCTCTGCAAGTCTTGTCGCGATCGATGTGATTCTATTCTACATCAGCGAGGGGGTTTTCCGCAGGGAAAAAATACTAACAAAGTGGAAATAGGTAAAAGGGATAGACAAAGGCTCAAAAGGCTTGTCTAATTAGGTCATACTCTGCTAGAATAATACAGGTTACTGAAAGAGCAGATAGTGTGTATTATTCATGCCCTCAACTAAATCATTCCTTGGAAGTAGCCATCCAACTATTAGAAATCAACTTACTTCAACAATGATTTTGCAGGGTAATCAGAGGTTCCGAATTATATACTACAATATGAAATTTAACTAACGTGCATATCGAGTGAGTAATACGATATTTACTTACCAAGATCTCATTTGATTGCAATAACTTCTTTGCACGAGATTGCATTCCTG
>JALZFN010000066.1 GCA_030861545.1 Thermoproteota archaeon
GGCGCATAGCGCCTTCCCCTGATAAAGTCAAATGTTTTTTCGTCAGGTGCCACAATGCCAGCTCTTGCACCTGCCTCTATCGACATGTTGCATATGGTCATTCTGTTCTCCATTGAAAGCTCAGATATTGTTTTGCCGCGGTACTCAAGCACCGTGCCGCTACCGCCGGCAGTGCCTATAGTCCTGATGATGTAAAGTATGATGTCTTTAGCGGTGATGGCATGTGGGTTTTTGCGCTTGCCTTCAATGTTTATTGCAAAGGTCTTTGGCTTGTCCATCCATATCGTTTGGGTGGCAAGCACATGCTCCACGTCGCTTGTCCCGATCCCTAGAGCAAAGGCACCAAATGCACCATGGGTGGAGGTATGGCTGTCACCACATACAATTGTAGTACCAGGCAGAGTTAGGCCAAGCTCTGGTCCAATTATATGCACAATTCCTTGGTCCGGGCTGTGCATATCAAATAAGGTTATGCCAAACTCCTTGCAGTTTTGAGCCAGTGTCTGGATCTGTATCGATGATATTTGATCTACAATTGGAAGGGATCTGTCACTTGTCGGGACATTATGGTCCATCGTGGCAAAGGTCAGATCTGGCCGCCTGACGCGCCTTTTGCTCATTCGAAGCCCGTCAAAGGCCTGAGGCGACGTCACTTCGTGAACAAGGTGGCGATCTACATATAACAATGACTGACCACTCTCTTCCTTTTCATATACGACATGACTATCCCAAATCTTCTCAAATAGTGTCTTTGGCTGCAAGCTGCTTAAAGAGAAGCCTCATAAGAGGAATATAAAATAAACAGACGATAGGCAGATAGTTTTAAATCAGGTTGCTTTATTCCAATTAAATGAATGTACCCTCACGACAAGAGACACTATCCTGATTATATTGCCGATCAGATAAAGAAAGGAACCACTACTTGTGCCCTAACATGCACGGACGGAGTGGTGCTGGCTGCCGATACACGCGCAAGCGCAGGTTTCTTTATAGCCGACAGGCATGTTATGAAGATCCAAAAGGTTGACCGCCATCTTGCAATGACTATAGCCGGTGGCGTAGCGGACGCGCAGAACCTCGTTGATATTATGCGTTATAATTCCAACCTCTACAGGATCCAGAACAAAGAGCTGATGCCTATAAAGTCTGCTGCAAGGCTTTGCTCAAACGTGCTCTTTAACCAGCGATTCTTCCCATACTATGTCCAGATCATAATGGCTGGCTACACAGAAGAAGAGGGTAGCCAAATCTACAACATCGATCTGTTTGGCTCAATGACAACAGAGAAATTTATCTCGACTGGCAGCGGCTCTCCTGTTGCATACGGATATCTAGAATCGGAGTACAGAGACAATATGAGCGTAAAAGACGCTTATAAGATAGCGATGCACTCAATAGCAGCCGCTATCAGGAGAAACGCTGGAACTGGTGACAATATAAATGTCGTCATCATCGATAAGGATGGCTACAATGCGCTAACAAAAGAAGAAAAGGCCGCAGTAGGCGTAGTGTATTAATCAGTAAATACAATAGCCAATTCTTGGGTAAGTCATAGATTACATATACAAAAAGTGCTATGCGAAGTGCCATCCTTGGAAGCAGTAAATGATAGTTATAAAATTCATGTCATTTACATACTTCCAATATCTATTACTTCGTTCATGAAAAGGCTGCTGTCAAGCCTTGAGAACCTTGACAGGTCTATTGCAGCGCCTGGCTCCATAATTTCACGAATATATTTTCCAGTTGCAGCCTGTGTCCACCAGTTCTCCCCAAATCTATCTTGTAAATGATGATCGAGCTCGACAGCGCGGACTGCAGCGATCATGTAGCTTGGCACATACATTATTGCGTCTGGCAGTATGTGATGTAGCATCCAATATTCGCCCGGCATTTCAAAGCCTGTGTATTTTTTCATCAGTCTTGCATATGCGTCGCTTGCCTCTTCCATCGTTAGTTTCTTATGCCAAAACTCTGCCTTCATCAGCGAATTGGCAGTATAAAAAGTAACAAAGAACAGCTGCATGAACTTGTTCTTTGCCTCGATGTCTTCAAGAGTCTGCTTGTTCTTCAGTCCAAGCGATGATAGGTATTTTCTATTCTTTGTCAACCGTTCTAGGAATATTGAAAATATCTCAGCTATACCCATCGAGAAGCTGTACCGGTTCCAATATTGTGTCTGTGGGTTTATTGAAGAGGCATGTACTGCATGCCCCATTTCATGATAGCATCCCTGCAGGTCAAAATATGGGCTTTCGCTTTTGTACAACACCCGGATATCGTTTGGCACCTGTACAAAGAAGCATATTGGAGACGGATACTTATTCTTCCTGTGTTGTGTATCGATATGGATTGGAGACAAGTCAAATTGCATTGCTGCAAGGCTGTGTCTGACCTGCTCTGGCGGATTTACACCAGCAAACTCTTTCTCAAGATCGGCATATACTCTGTTACGGAAAAAGTAGAAGTCGTCATAATATTCTGGCTCCCTATCAAGCACCTTTTTTGAATTTGATTGGAGAGCTTCTTGGAAGGGCTTTTTTGCCTGGTTTCCCATGGACTTTACGAAATCGATCAGTGTGGAATAAGAGATCTTTTCATTCTCAAGGTATCCCCCTAGAGGAGTCAATTTCTTGTTCGAGTATTCGCAGTAAATTCTATCCATCTGATCAAAGCGCTCCTTGATAACTGGAGAAATATATTTTGTCTTTGAAATGAATTCATCAAACACCTGCTTGCGCTTTTTTGAATCTTTTTCAATACTGTTAAATTGACGCCATGAGCTCCAGTTTACTGGAGCTTTGCCAAAGCAGCAATGGGAAGAAACAATCTGTTCATTACGTAGATTGAATAATTTGAGCTCTAGCTTTTTTGTTGATGAATCTGCAATGTTTTCAAGCGAGCTTAGAAATAACGCCCTTGGTTGTGAAAAAAAGTCTACAAATGTCTTAGCGCTAATAATCCTCATTTCTGCAAGCTGCTCCATTATCCGTTCGCTATAGGAAAGACCAGCATGTTGCTTGTAGCGCTCGTCCATTTCCGCGATGTAGATCTGCTCGTCGAGCTGACACCACTGCTCTAGATTCATAGCGCTGTCACAGGCAGCACATCCAATTTTAAGTTTGAGATACAACAAAGCCCTAGGCGTAGCTGTAGCCACAACTATAACCGACTACTGGAGAATCTAAACCAAAGAGGTACGCGTGGGTGGTAAAGGATCTTACCATTAAAATGCGCTCATGAATTTCCTGCTTCTATCAAAGAGCTCCACTCTGGCAAATCAGAGCAGCTGAGCATGAAAGTAGGCTATATGGCGATATATGCTTCTGGTGCGCAATAGCAGGCACCTATCATAGCTTTAATGATTGCGCCTTCAGAGTCGCTCGTCATCGCAGCAACAACAACAATTTACATCCAAAATTGATATTAATTGAGAATATAGTGTACATCATACTAAAATAGAAAAAAGGCGGTGCCTACGCGCCAGCCATGTTGTTGCGCAGCTCGATCCCTCTGTGATCGTCGACTGGTTCTGCAGCAGAGGCTTTATGCATTTCTGATAATGCACAACCCATTTGGGCTTCTGGCTTACCCCTTCTCATTAGGCCTCTATAGAGTCCTGCTTCTAGGGTCTGTCCATGAGCCTTCTCCCATTCTTCGACTGGGATACTATACTTTTTCTGGATTCTATCGCGGTACCATTCTGGGATGACATTGAATGCGCAGAATGGAATGATTCTGAGGTCAGGAGTGAGGTAATGGATGTCACACCTCTGGAGCCTTTCAAGGTCTTCATTGTATTTGTCTTGAAAATGCATCATGCCAAGGAAGAGTGATCTTACATGCCATGATCCTACAGAATCAAAGTTGCGTTTTAATAAGATGCTTGAGAACATTTTTGCCAGATCCAGGCCTCTTGGCTGCTTGTCTTTGTTGACAAACTGCTTTAACTTACGCACAACTTCAAGCAGAGTCCAGTACC
>JALZFN010000071.1 GCA_030861545.1 Thermoproteota archaeon
ACAGGCTCCTTTGGCGATATCAAAATAACCGTCAACAATGTGCCAACTCCTGGAAACCCTAAAACAAGCTTTCTTGCAGTGCTCTCAGCTTTGGAATGTCTTCGTTCGATATGCGACGATGGCCTAAGGATAGGGTCATGATAGTTCTAGTTGATTTATATATGGACTAGGAATGAACAATCCTACGCATGAGTTACGAAGGAAGAAACGACAGCTTCGGCCCGAAGCCTGTTGAAACAGGCAAGGAATACGACGTGCAGATCACCGAAATAAGCCGCAAAGGGGACGGTATTGCGAGAATACAGGGATTTGTTATCTTTGTAAAGAATGGCAAGGTAGGTCAGAACGCCAAAATCCGCATCAGCCAAATTGGACCACGATTCGCCACAGCCGAAATCATTGATGGTTCGTCAGCCTCACAAGATACGCAAACAAGTTAGGTTACTGCGTTCTGGCAAACGTGCGCAGTGACGCTCTTTTTTTATTGCTAATTATTACTCAACACTTACTTTTTGCACTTTTCGCTTGTTAGTTATCCCTGCATCCCGGAGCGTTCTGAGCAGGGCGTCCAGAATATGCAACACAAGGGTTGCCACCTGTTCGATGAGAGATTCCTTTTGTTTCTGCCACTGGTATCGGCGATAACGCTTGGCTGCAAACTTGGGATATGTCGATATGCTACAAAGATGGCGGCATAAAGATATAATGGTTAGCCCTCCCAAACAAATTTAGGTTATTTTACTGACAGATCGGTCATACAGATATATGCGCAATAACATAATAGCCATCTTGGCAATATCCTTTCTGACAGTTGGAGCCTTGTGGGGCATAGGAAATTTGCTAAAGCCTGGGCCCCAGGATGAGCTTCCGGTCAAGGATATCCTGCTGATAGCTCAGAGGAGCACGTTTAACGCTACTAATCCTGACATTTACGTACCTGTAAACGTACCGGTGAAGCTCGTTGTGCAAAACGACGACGCTGTTACTCACGACCTCAAGGTTGATGCGCCTTTAAGTGATGGCATAACTCCGATTAATACTGCTCCACTGCGTGGAGGCCAACACTTTCTTACAGCTATCGTAGCATCAAAACAGGGCGCCTACGAGTATTACTGCTCCTATCATCCACAGATGCGCGGCCAAATAATCGCTCAATAGCGGGACCAGTATATCAAAAAGAAAACTGTGGCATAATCGAATCCAATATTACAGGGCTATTATGCTACAACCGGATTTGTTCTCACTTTCCGTCATTAAGCTATAATCTGCCCTCATCATAGCTGAATTTTTCCGATCGATCTGCCTTACCACCAGGTTAGAACAGATTTGAAAGGCGAATAAAAATATAACAATACTGGCTACTCCTAATTGAAAATGTACCACTAGCTAGATGTGCCCGAGACCTTCACAATTGTGATTACATCTTCGTCAACCAGCCTATGGTCAAGACCCACTTTTTGACCTGCAAATTTTGCGCTTTTGCCCCATACAAGTCCGTAGCGGAAGTTCTTGGCCATATTCCGGTGGATCTTGTTGCACACATCTTGCACAGTAGAGCCGCTCTTTATTATTAGTGGCTCGTCAAAGTCAGTCTCGCTACCCTTAGGCCGCATGTAAATTCTAATGAAACCAAGCTTCTGATATATTGCCTCCTTAAGGGCATCGATATTAATCCCTGCGTCTGCAGAAACTGGGATAAAATTACTACCTATTTTTGACTGAATCTCTTGCGTAAAGCCCCTATTTACAAGGTCGATCTTGTTTAACACAACAAGTGAAGGAAGATAGATACGATTGCCATTAAGTACGTCTATAAGTTGGTCATCGGTTAAGTTTGGTTCCCTTATTATAACTCGACCGTTATGGAGTCCGTAGACTCTCATTATTTCCTTAACTAACCTTTCAGATACTTTTATGGACACTTGTGCGTTGATTGATATTCCGCCTATCGACGTCTTTTCGACTACAATGTCTGGTGGCTCTTCGTCTAACCGCAGACCAGCCTCTCTCAGCTCTTTTTTCAGCACACTAAGATGATGGGGTTGAAAGACATCAAGCACGATGAGCACAAGATCTGCTCCTCGCGCTACTGAGAGCACACGCTTCCCAAAACCCTTTCCATTCGCCGCCCCTTCGATGATTCCAGGTAAGTCAAGTACTTGTATCTTAGCTCCACGATGATGTAGCATCCCGGGGACAGCCGTAAGGGTCGTAAAGTGGTAGGACGCTACACGTGACTTAGCATTTGTAAGTCTATTAAGAAGGGTCGACTTTCCTACACTTGGTAAGCCTATAAGGACTACTGTTGCGTCGCCAGCCTTTCTGACATCAAAGCCAACATTTTCGCCGCCCGTGTGCATCGTCCTACCATGTGCATTTTCCTGCATTTCGCGTTTGAGGCGTGCTATCTTGGCCTTGAGCAGACCTATATGAAACTCTGTAGCCTTATTAATCTGGGTCTGGTGTATCTGGTCCTGTATCTCCTTAATCTTCTCAGGAATGCCCATGGTTGAAGTAAACTATCATTGTTTGCAAGGCGATAAAAATTTTTGGCAGCTAGATAACTCTTCAGAGGCAGCGTGATTGCGTTTTGAGCCTCCGAACGTGCGCTGGCTTTGAACCTATAAAACAATATGGTTTCAAAGTTTCATTTATATTCTATGCATCATTGAGACTTTTATGGCTCCGGTGGTGTAGTCCGGTTAAGCATCTCGCCCTCTCAAGGCGAAGACCACGGGTTCAAACCATTGCGAGATTTTATTTCCAGTGGGGACACATCCCGTCCGGAGCACTTTTTTGAATAATTGCTGGCAAAATACACAAGAGTATTGGTTATTTGTTGCTCCAGAGATACACCGTCATGGCAGAAAAATCTCTAGAAACACCCGGATCTAATGTTCAATAGAATATCGGAACGCTGCACCTCGCGTATGCCTCTGAAATGCAAACCTCCTTCTTCTTTTAGGGACATGAAGTGGAAATTAATGATAGGTTGATGGAACTTGGAAAAAAGCCAACTGACGATTCTGATTCGGGGGGAAGGTAAGGCGGGTGCGAAAACAACACCCAAACAAGTATCCTTTACTCAGAGGCGCCCTTGAGAGGGCATTTGGGATCGGCAGAGCAAGATAATATCTGGCTGGCGATTAAGTAGGCGGCTTAGTTGTACCAAGAGCTGTTAAACCGTAGCTATAAATTTCTTCGTCGTTCACGCATGAGTACATGCGTATGCGGCACAACAATTGGCATGATAATAAAAAGTTAACTTTATTCGTCTAACACATATGTTGCTCATTTTTGCAGCTAGATGATCGGCACCTATTGCGTCAATGCAATATATATCGCGGTACTGATTAGGGAAGCATTACAATATCTGACAAGCAATAGGAAGGATCGGTTCATCTCATATTACGCGTTAAGGATTCGGCAGTCCGGTAAGTTCTCTTCATCTTGTCTGCCTTTGCTGATAGACAATAGGAGGACTGTTACGTCGTCATCATCCTTAACCTCTAGTATAGCGGACCTCCGTAACATAAAAATTTTCATTTAATGATTTCGGCAGATAGCAGAGCCTTGTGTTGCGCTACCAGCCGTATCGGATAATTATTTGTTCAATCTACTCAAGAGTAATGGGAATTAACATGACATCTTCGTATTTATTCGAAAAAGTTCCATGAATATCTCTTTATCCAGGCTTAGTACTCATTAACGGGCCCGAGCTTATACTATTAGTATATTATTATACCGGTTTAACTTTTCATTTTTTTTACTTTCTTTCTTGATGCTTAATGCTTGCCCTGCCTCTCCTTCGATTGAGCACTCTCATCACCTTTTCCCGAATCTTATTCATATCAGCATTAGGCGCCGCGGAAATGCACAATATCCGGTCACCAATGGGAAAAGACAATAGGGTCACTTTTTCATGCTCAGTTAGGCTATAGCGCACTCTTCCTAGCCTCCGGCTGTACGACTCGAGCATAGTCAAATTCGATAGTGAGTGAACATACATTTGCTGCTCGTCAGTGCCATCTAGAAGTGGCTCGACCCCTTTCTTGAAGCCACCTTCAATGACTTCGCCTCTGTTGTTGACGATGCCTGCGAATCGTATGCGGCGATCAAGCTTGATAATCATGTCGGACAGGCTGGGCTGTTGCATGCTTGGTATTTCCTGATGGCAATATAAATCGTTTATATGTCATTCGTTGATTTCCTCTACAAGACGCACTTCGATTGAGTGGCCGCTTTTGATATGCGTGGAAAAGTGCAACCGGACAAGATCATTTATGTTAGCATCGGTAAAGTACCTTGTTGAGTATCTTGCAAGAATAGTCTTGCAGTCCGAGCAGTATATCTCCTTTAATGCCAATGGTAATGTTACTGATCTGTATATAGGAAGCAGCAGCTTTTATCTATTATTTCGGGTTAAAAATTTGTTCTCGGAAAAGCGCATCTTGGAGGCCCTGTAGTATATGACTTCACCTCTCCTCTCGATTACCGCCACGACTGCCTCTTTGCCCATCTTTTGAATTTGCTCGACCGCTGCAGCAAAATCTTTAGCTGTAGTATTTGTACCCTCTTTTATGCCAAACACTACGTACTTTGCGGGCTTATTCTGATATTTACCGCGCTCATAAACGCGAAAGTCGATGCCAAAGCCAAAGCCCTCCTTTGCCACGTACCCTCTGCTTCGCAGATCTCGGTATATAATAAACTGGCTCATGACATTCCTGTTGTGTTTTAATAATATCTCAAATAATGAGCTAAACGTGAGGGCTGCTTTATTGTTGAGAGTTAGGCGGTTTGTATGCAAAAGATATAATGCTTCATATGGCTTAAGCACGTATTCAGCGTCTTCTTTCTCTCCAAATCCTTTGGTGCGTAATTCATCTTGAAAGCGCGGTTCTATAACTACTATCTTGCCATTGGCTGCCAGGTATGCTTCTACTATTGAAGGTTCTACTTGTGCTGCTTCTTGATTTGCTTTGTTAGCGAGTGGATGAGCGCTGGCTATGGGTGAGGACATGAAGAACTATCATGCGATAGTGTTTAATTAACTAAGCTAAGGATTATTGCATTTTTTGAGCGATACATAACGATTAAATCACTGAATGCTATCCAAGTTACGTCCTGACGTGGTGGATTAAAATATGAAGGGTGTCAACTATCGTGAAACTCGTGGTATGCCATATGTTCGTAGGGAATACATAGCCGGCAAGCCTCAAATGAAGATCGCAAGGTTTTCGTCCGGGCTTGCAGGAAACAATTATGATTACAAGCTTGACCTTATAGCGACAGAAAAGATGCAGCTAAGGCACAACGCCCTTGAGGCAGCCCGGCTTGCGGCCAACAAGAGGATGGCACAGGGAGGTGAGACGAGCTTTTTTTCTATATTGCGGATTTACCCACATATACTGCTAAGAGAGAACAAAATGATCGCAACTGCAGGTGCAGACCGTCTTCAGGAGGGAATGAGGAGGGCCTTTGGTAAGTCGACAG
>JALZFN010000087.1 GCA_030861545.1 Thermoproteota archaeon
ACTCTTGACAATTAATGACATTGCCAGCTCAGGTCCTTTCATCATGAAACTTTTCAGTGGCTTAGCATCAAGATGAATTTCGCCATTTTTTGTGCTACCATGGGGTTCGCTAAATTCTGACAATAGCCTACTAATGTTATCTTCTATTGTCACATTCAGCTTGTTACCCCCATCTTTCTTTTCAAAAGTAAGTACATGTTTTTCGAGCCCTTCAATTTCTATTTTGTCGCCTATTGTGAAGGAGCTTGCCTCTATGGTTTTCTCACGATCATATGCACTTTCCTCAGCTGCTGAGGGCGGCATCCAGACCATTCCCTGCTTTGCTACTTTCATGCTAAACCTTGTGCTATCTCCAGTCATGCGCAGGTGGTCGTCAATCATCGTCTGCAGCTCGTTTTCAGCAAGAGGCCGTGTGGGCCCTCTAAACCACTGGTTTTTTGCATCCTCCGTGTCCTGCTGTCCACTATAGTGCACAATATAGCAGTTTTTAGCATTCCATCTCTTTATGACATCATAAGCTTCAGAGACTGAGATCATGCCAGTTGAAAACTTGTGATCATTGTAAGTTTCAGTGCCGAGAATAAGCAGGTCCGGTTTCCAAAATGTGCCCTGCTGCGCTCCTGGCAGTGATTCAAAGTCCCATCCTATTACTATCTTCTTAGTCTGTAGCCTAATGATGTAAATTACTGCGCCAGCCGCATCTGCATGCTGTGCTAAAATAGGCTCAACTATAAAGGGGCCCACTTCGAAAGATTTACCTGGTAAAATGGTAGAAAAGGCTGGAATCTTTTCCGACAGTGTGGGAAATTGTTTTGATATTTGGTCTAGGCATTCTTTTGAACAGTATACCCTAAAGCCAGGTTGTTGGCCTTTCTTTTCTAATCCAGACAGCAACGCCGGTAGATCGTTGACGTGATCTGTGTGTGCGTGCGTGATAAGTACAGCGTCAGGCACGATATTATCACTAAAACCGTGTTCAGCGAATCCCTTGTTGATACTATCAACAACACCGCTACCACAATCAACCAAAAGGTGAAATGTATTTTTCTGATTGGCCCCGTCTTCCTTGATACCAAGTAATGAACAAGAGGTATTTGCACTCGCGCCTGATTCTTTTCCTAATTGAACGGCAGGTGATAGTATGCCATTTATCCTTATCCAAAGGGGCTGGAATTGCGTTGGCATAAGCTTTATGACAGTTAATTTTCATGCTCCATAGATATAAGATTAACCAACTACCACATACGTATCTGTTCCTGCTTGCTCGTTGATGCGCTATAGCAAATAACAGGCAATAGGCTTAGAGCAGCAGAGAAGAAAATCCTAGGACTAGTATATTAGAAAGTATTCCAAATTAAGATAAGGTATCGTATCAAAGTACCCCTTAAATGTGTAGTATGACTCTAACTTTCAATGAAAGAAACTTTTTACCATGCTGGATTCTTAGCCACAGTGCTTTTGGTATTTATAGCAAGTGGACCAGTTATTTCAGCGACTACTGATACGTCGCAGCCATCAGAGACAACGAACGCAACACAGACATCCCAACAAGCAACTGTAAAGGTAGCAATTGGCGAAGGTAGTAATGCCACTATTCAACACTACACGTTCACACCTCAAACAGTTGAAATCAATGCAGGAGATAATGTAACCTGGGTCAGCCCTTCCGAATTATCAGATATTCATACGGTAACGTTTGTCTTAGACCGAAATGTGATGTCTGACATAATATTGCCTTTTGCTGTCCCAGCAGACACAAACTTTGAACTGGCACCTCCATTTAATCTTGGTGAGCCTGTCATGATACAGGCACCTGATGGCAGGCAAGCAATTGTAGCAATAAACAAGCATGCGTGGAGTCCTGCGGTAACTGATGCAAACAACCAGACTACTTACCTTAATGGAACAGACATACGTTACACAATGGACGGTACTGAAAAGGTCATAAATTCTGGCATAATACTTCCACCGATGGAGTCTATGGGCGCAGCTGTCGATCAGAACAGTAGCTCCGCAGGAACAGCCGGAGAAGAGACAACGCCAGGGACGGGCATAACAAATGAAACCACCACCTCAACAAGTAATACAACTGCTCAAGGGGCAGAAGGAGGAGGAGCAGAGCAACCACCAATAGGCCCACCATTTCCGCCAGTTAGTTCTTTCACGGTAACATTCGAAGAACCCGGAACATATCCGTACTTCTGTGCAATCCATCCGTGGATGACTGGGCAGGTTATTGTCAGAGAAGCAGGAGGTAATCAAACCGCGACAGGGGGCAGCGCAGGCAATCAGACGTCGATAGAAGGAGGCAATCAGACCGGCACACAAGAAGAGAATGGGGCCGGTGCATTAGCCTCCCTTTTCGAATAAATCAAGTAGAGCGGTTGCCTCGGTACCTACCAACTATCTCTTTTTTTTATCAAAGTATACAGCGACTACATTTGCGATTTTATATACCAAGTACGGATTACTAAAAAGCGATGCCCAAAAGTCTCATGGTAAATGCCAACGCGGAATAAGCTTTTCCGTGTGCTTCCTTTACTATTGCCTGGAGCGATATCAGTATACAGTCGTGTCATGGGGATGCATGCCCTCCCCATCTGATTATTAG
>JALZFN010000130.1 GCA_030861545.1 Thermoproteota archaeon
CAACCTGTCTGATATTTCGTTTATTTTGCGACTTGAGGTAACTCTCAAAGGACTGGTCATGATTACTTCCGCTGCTATTATTAACACTGACAGCCAAGCAGGTATGCTTGCGGATTGCTAATCCCATGTCCGAAAGGACACGTGGGTTCGAAATACTGCCTTCACTTTCGTCTTTCCGTGTTCCCGAGAGAGGAGGCGATACGAAAATCCCACTCCCCGCGCCAATATTTTCTCTGCAGCGGGCTCTGCAGAATGTCTGGTTGTAGATAAATGGGTGGCTACCTATAAAGGACTTCAGGTAATGAAACCTTGCAATCTTGAGACTTTTTTCGATCAGTCATTAGTAAGAAGTTAATTTGTATTTCATAACGATGAGAAGAAGAAAAAAGGTTGGTGCTCTATTATCGCATGAGCATGAGCACCTCTGTGTGTATGTTTTCTCTCATTTTTAGAAGATATACTGGTGTGCTACTACGGTAGATGTAATAATATCAAATTAGATTAATAATGTAGAACACTTATCCATGGGAACTTAAATGCATGTTGACCCAAGCATGGTTAACCTTGGGCTTGATAACAAATAGTCATGGCAACAATGCTGAAAGAACCGAAATATTGTATGAATCGGACAATATAATCAATATAGTTCTACAATGTTTTCCTAATGCACACAAAACGGTAGATTTTTGTTCTAATCCCTTGGTCATGTCTGAAGTAATCTCGAATGAACGACTCATGAATGCAGCACGGGATTTCGTGCATCGTAGTGGCAAGATAAGGATAGTTACAGAAATTACAAACGACAATATTGCAGCTTGTAAGGAAATGATGAAAATCGCAGATATAGGACATTTGGAAGGAATAAGAACTACTTTTGCGGTAAGTGAAAAAGAATACTACGGTCATGTTGGTAGCGAGCCGAACAGGCAGCATAGTCAAGCAATTTATAGCAATGTCGGGAACTATGTGCGGTCTCAACAGTACCTCTTTGAGACCCTATGGAAAAAGGCCATTCCTTCCAAACACAAAATAAGAGAAATTGATGAGGAAGCCAAATGGGACATTGTAGAGATTATTCCAAATCCTGTTGAAATACAAAAAATTAGCTATGAGCTTCTAGAATCAGCGGAGAAGGAAATTCTAATAGTTTTCTCAACCGCGAATGCATTCTACCATCAAATAAAAGAAGATAGGATCTTTCTTCAGTTGCTAAAAGCGAAAGCAGGATCAAAGCTAGTAAATGTTCGCATTTTGGTACCATTGGAACAGACGACAATTAATGAGATGGTACTTCAACTGAAGAATCTCGGCATAACTGTTGGAGACTACAAAAAGCCTCCACAAGTTGCTCCGCTGATAACATTCGTAGTAGATCACGCTCGCTCGTTGGCAGTAGAATTACAATATGATGCAAACGAGACATCGGGAGAACCCATAGAACTGGCGACTTACTCCGATAGCGAATCTACTGCTCTGAGTTATATTTCAAAATTTGAGACGTCGTGGCTGCAAAAAGAAATTCATTATCGTGATCAACAACAGCAGCAGGATAACAAGAAGATAATAATAAGCAATGAGAAGGACGTATAGAAAGCATCAAGAAGTGAAAGAACGACAATGACAGAAGAGCAGCTGTAGGCGATAGAAACAGAAAAACACATGCAGACGCTGGTTACCCAAATTGACATGCTAAATGCATCTAGTACTCTGGGATAGGCGCAGCTTCATAGCAAGCAGGCAAGCAAGCAATCAGGCCTTGAAGCCTAATACTTGACAGAATAAGTCTGATACAGGAGCTTTTTCCTATGATGTCAAAAGGGATGTCAGCGACAACGATGATATGGGCGGCGATTTCCCAACATGGATAGGATCATGCAATCATTTTGGATTGCATTTGCAAGAATGAGCAAGATAAATAGAAGAAATCATTTCACATTGGCTTTGACAAGTCACATAGGAAGAAGAAATTATTGATGAGATACATTATCTCTATGACTTCTTGAACAGTCGAGTTAGCTTTGCCATTATATTTATTGTCACAAGGAATATTCCCCATGCTGTAAGGGAGCTAACCATTGACGCTTCGTACGGTTCCAACTTCAGTTGGTGAAGTAATAATCCATACTGAGTAGAAACTCGCGTGATCGAATAAATAACTTCCGAGACAGTAAAAGCAGCAAATAGCTTTTTTATGTCATCTCTTATTTGCTTCCCATTCTGGTTGCCTGTTTTAGGATCGACATATTTTTGACGGTTGTCAATATAAAATAGTATGGAAAAAAGAGGAATGTAAACTGCGTACTCTGTAGTTAACGCTAAAATAGAATTGGCAAATTCATTCTTGTTAAATTCCGAGTAAAGCTGAGATATATAAGCACTTGCAAAAAGGCCGCCAGCTCCAGAGATGATAAGGTTCTTGTTAAAGAGAAGGACTGCTTTGTATTTGTTATAGAACCTGCTGATTTTAGCTTGGTTCACTTTGATCATCACTTTTCGTAGCGTTTGGTATAAAGGTTATAGCCCTCTCTATCATGCTCTAAATGTGCTCATCCTCATATGCTCTAGTGCTTTGAGCAACTAAGAGGCTAATTTTTCAAAAGCCGAACAGATAATGGCGCATGGTAAAGTTGTCGGACCTAGCGAGCATCTTAGATGAAATTAGCAATGAAGGCGATGATGCAGCTATTGTTGAATATGGATTTTGCCGCAGGTGACAATTTAGAATAGGGGGCAAATAGGCAGTGCCGATGCTCCGTCAGTCAGTCATTCATTCCTTTCGGCACCAACCCTATACCCCCATAATTTTTTGTCGAAGACGAGACGACGACAACAATGGCAAGGGACATATTTGTCTTCCCAGATCCGCCGCCTATCTCTTGTATCCCCTGTTCTTGTCCTACCTGTTTAGGCTACATGGAGCGTGCAATTCTGCCGAACTTTGACTCTTTAACTATTGAGGAAGTTTTTTTTATTTTCAAGATTTGGAAAGAAAATAAAAGAACATTAGAATAATAGCCAGTTATTCGTTGTAAGCACTCTCTTCCTAGAGCCCTGATTAAAGCTTCCCTAATTAAGACAATCTGCCATACGTTGTTACTTTGATGGCCGTACCGTATCATTATCGCTTATTCAGTCACTTACACTTAACTCTCTCATTTGCAGCGTTTCAAGAAAAAAATGAGCAATGAAGGTAGTTTTACCTCTGCAGAGTCATGAGTTGTTCAGATGAGCTCATTTAGGCTGATGCGGGTGGAGGCCTGTAGCCGGGGGATAATGCTCCAACATCAGGTCCAAATAGCTGCAGACAGACGGCAAAAATAATGAAGTAAATTGAACCATGGAGGTGCTGATTGAGACGTTTGAGAAACTTAAGCATGAATCAGACAGCTCAAAGTAGTACTTTTGAGTGGATTGTGGCGGCGTCAGCGGCCGCTCTCACCAAAGAGATAGCTAAGTATTATTACAGCTAACTGCTCTTGATACATATACACACATATGATACCAGAACCATCCATCAGAAAGCAATTGGAAGAAAGACTCCACGATATAGATATGCTATACTATAATAATTTGAATGATAAGGAATCTCCAATATCTATACAAATAATCGAACAGGTAGCAAGAGATGCAATTTTAAAGGCTGAAGAATATTTCAAGAAAGGAACTGCTGAAGATGCCATGTACGGGAGGAT
>JALZFN010000148.1 GCA_030861545.1 Thermoproteota archaeon
AAGGAAATAAGAAAATGGAGCTCATATTGCACCGCATGTGGCAGGGCATTTGGGCCCAATGTTAGGGAATGCCCTCTGTGTGGCAATAGGTTAAGGCGGAAGTACAAAGTTATCTGACAGATTTTGCTGCCATTCCATCTGACTACTGAGCAATGATACAACGGCGATAACTGCTGCTGCTGCTTGTCATAGCCTGCTTTCTTTGGCTGTACCTGCATTATACTTTATAATGCTCTTATCCTAGATTTTGTTAGCAGATTATTACCGGGACGGGAGAAGTTTGCCCTGACTTTAGGTCTTTTGGGGTTTCCTTGCAAAGAGATGACGTCTTTGGGGCAATTCTCTTTCGAATATTTACTATAGGACTTGATACCTTGCATATACATACTCCGTAGCTTCCAGTGTCTTCGATCCTAAATTTAGGACAGCACATACCTGCTTTAATAGTATGGGCGTCCACCCTGATGTCGCTATAAAGCCTTGAGTGCACCGGTTAGACTCAAGACATCTTGTGTATCATCGGTCTGCAGGTCCTTAGCCTGAAGGCTAAAATTATACCTGTATCTTGACGCGCTCGTGCGGCTACGATACATTATACTTCATGTGACTAGTATAGGGAAGGGACTAGCTTGCTATAGAAGATCTCGCCTCTTTGTATTGTAATCACAATGCTGCAAAAAATCAGCCCTGTTCGGTTGGCTCCTAACTACTAGCTTTACACCATTGTTTGCTTTTTCATTATCCTTTTCAATTCAAAAGGCAGGCATCTTTGTTGTGTGTCCAAAGCCGTACTGTGTGCTAAAATATGTCTGTCCATGATACCAGGCAGGATCGTCACGATTTGCTGTAACGAACGTACTGCCAACAAGTGTGACTGTCATTCTGATTTTGGAATTGGAATTGGAGATCCTATTTTTCTTCATTATCAAATAGAGTTTTCTGTATTACTTGGTTGGTATTATTGTGAGGGACATCAAGGATCTTACGCACGCGCTCCGCCCTTGCAAGACCAAAGCCGTCAATAGTGGCAAGCTCTGCTGCAGAGGCGCAAAGTGCCCTTATTGGTGTATGGAATTTTTTAAGCATCCTTACGGCAAGTTTATCTCCTACACCGGGTAGCGACGAGAGCACAGAAAGTTGTTGTATGTAAATGGGATTTTCCTTTCTGATCTTTCTTAATAGTGGGCCAGTGGCCTTGCCCTCCCGAACGCTCCTGTTGACCAATGTGACTAGCAATTGCGCAGTATGCTCTGCAGAAGGTGTATGAATTATTGGAATTCTGAATTCTGTTGCGACTGTTACTAGCGCATCATAGGCAAGTGGCATACGCATTGCTTGCTGTTTGAGATCCTTGTCTTCAATGTCTTCAGGAATTTCAGCAAGCTCAGCAATGTTGCCTTGCAGCACTAATAGCGGCTTTTGGTAGTGCTTCACTAGATCAGAGCATTGTACAAAGAGCCTGCCGTCATAGATCGAGCTTACCAGATCATGAATAGTTTTTCGCTCTACGGCTATTTCAGACGAAACAAGATAGTCGCCTACTTTTAATTGTGCAAAGTCGATGACAGCACCTGCATCTTTTAGTAGATGGGGTATGCTACTGTTTCTCTCCCTCTCATCAACTACAATTCTTACATGCACGCGATATAGTCTGGTTTATAGTGCCTATACCTGTATTTTATACATATGCGAGCCTTTCCGTTATAGCTATTTGATAGTCTTACCAATAGTCGCTCCTATAGTATGCATGTTCTAGTAATTTTTAGAAAGAATTCGTGTAGCTATCCTTTATTATATTTAAGGAATAGCCTACTGCACTTTACATTATTACGTGCAGCACTACCGTATTACTCCCCTCGTGGTCTTGGACCGGTAGAGCCAGTTGATCCACCACCTGATGACAGGCTGCTACCGCTCTGCATGCCGCGGATCATTTCGTTTATCTTATTTTCGACTTCCTTTAGATTTTCCTTCACTCTTGTCTCCTGCTTGCCAAGAACCATTATACGTGTATTTGACAATTCTTTCTTTTCTTCCAGATCCTTGATTACATCTTCCTTCTTGGCCTTGATGAGCACGGAACCGGCGTTCTTGAAGATTGCATCATCAGGGCTGGCTTTTTTCAATTCCTGGAGAGCCCTATCAGTCTCTACCATTTCAACCTCTAGCTGCTGCTTTTGCATCATAACTGCCTGCAGATTCTGCTGGAGCTGCTGTAATCGCGACACTTGTTCTCTTACCCATGGGGGAAGTTCCTGTTCACTCATGAACTGCAGCAGCTATTCAGATCAGCAGCATATAAAATCATAGCGTTAGGCACTTATAAGAGGCGTCCACCAACCTTAAGTAAGAATTGATGTTTGCGCGCAAAGATGCAATGTCGCTAGTTTCAATTTTGAAAATAATATCAGAATTTTTCAGACAAATTTTTGCGCTGTAGTCAGTCTTGGGTATATGGGCCAGGTCAGGAGCAAGCGCATCGAACACTGCAGTCGCAATGCGCTTTGAATTTGCAGATACCTTGATTTCAGATTTGCAGCCTTTCAAGTTCAATGTCATATGCCCCTGACGCGATCTTGAAGTTGCACTTAGGGCAGTGCCATATACCTACTGCCAGCCGGCCGAATCTGATGGAGCCACAGGACGGACATCTTCGCTTTTTGTGGAGTGTGCGATAGGCCTTACCGTACCGTTTACGTACAGTGGCTCCAAATTTTACTCCAAGACCTTTGAGGGCTGTCGAGCCTTTCTTTCTAGCCATTATTCACTATCAACCCTTTCAATTTTGCCCCTACTTCCTCCCGTTTAATTGTTGCTGCCTCTGCTGCTTTTTTGATCTGATCTGGAGTGAATGAGCCCGTGTGACCTTTTTGAATTGCACAAAAGCCTTCATCTGTAGTGGTTATGGTTATTCTGGCATCCATGCAGGCTTCCTCCTCCGCAATCGGATCTATCAACACATGATCGCCAATTCTTGCGGCAGTAGTAGAAACTGGCACGGCCGTCACAGGCATTGGTTGTATATTGCCAGTATCGATGACCTTGTCATCCTGTATTTCAAATACGGGCAACTTAGAGGTCAGAAGCGCTGCAACAGTAGCGTATGACGTGGTGTCAAACAGGTTGCCATCGGCATTGAGTACACTACAGTCTACGAATATCGTATACACTATTTTGCCGTGCACGAGGACAAGCTTTTCAAGGTCTATCATCTCTGATTCTCTGATACCTCTGTCGACTACTCGTGCTAGCTCGACTACCTCCTCATCTGGTGGCCCAGGCTCAATATAAGGCGATGCGGTAGGGAGCACTTCTGCAGATACGATTAACGCGCCCTTGTTTTCAAGACCTTCAAAAGGCTCACCAGTCTCAACCTTGACACCTGCAATCACTTCAGAGTCGCCAAGTTTGACCCTTGCAGAGCCATTCGCCTTCTTGATAATATCCGTTTCGATCAGGAGAGGTCTCAATTCATTAAAGTCTCTGCCATCAAGCCTCTTGCCCCTTGAAAGGGCATCCCACATTTGCTGCTTGCGCAGGTGCTCTACGATTATCGTTGATCTCTTTGATGAGCTCATTGTACTTCCTCCTTTAACTCCGTTTCATTGCCAAAATACTTTTGCATCAATGCCTGCTTTTGGATTTCATAGACCATCTTGCAACCGCCAATCGCCTTGTCAAGACATTCGTTAAATTGCTCTGGTGTGAGTCTCCCGTCCAACTGCAAAAGCGTTACCTGTTCCAGCCGCGGCAGGTATGCAACGGGCATATCTGCTCCACCTTCCTTGTCCTCTTCATCGTTAATATCAAGCACGATCTTGTCGTCTACTTTGCCAGCAGCGCATGAGGAGACAAGGTCACGCATATTGATGCCAGCATCTGCCAATGCGACTGCCGCAGCGGCAATGCCTGCGCAGGGGGAGCCACCATCGGATTGAAGCACTTCCACAAAAACATCAATCGCCGCTCTAGGATAGTCCTCGAGCATTAGCGCCGGCTCGAGCGCTTCGCGCATTACCTTAGAGATCTCGACTTCCCTTCTAGACGGAGCGGGATTTTTGCGTGTATCTGTCGAGAAGGGCGACATATGATAGCGGCAACGAAGGACACACCTGTCCGGAAGCGCCATGTGCTTTGGGTGCACTTCCCGCGGGCCATATACTGCTGCCAGTATTTTGTTCTTACCAAATTCAATGAAAGCAGAACCGTCTGCATTTTTTGCCGGACCTACAGTTATCTTGACGGTACGGAGCTCGTCAATGCCGCGTCCATCTGTCCTTTTTCCATTTTCATCTATCAAATTTCTTGTTTGAGTCATTTTTCACCTTCGACCTCCAATTCTTCTTCCACCTCGTCAATAGTAGATTCAATTTCTTCCGGTTTAGAAGTGCCTGCAATCAAGTTGCCTGTATCTTGCTGCGGTGGAGTCTCAGGCACATTCAAAAGTGCCTTGATACGCTGCGTCAAGTTTGATGTATGTGCTTCCTCTTCTACCATTCTGATTGCACTGACTGCCAACTTTACCCCTTCAGGGGTTCTGCCTGTCACGACTACGATCCCATTCTGACCTATGAGCACCCGCGTCTGTGTAGCTTGCTCTATAGTTTGGATCATAGAGCCGCGCTTGCCGATCAGTCGTGGCACTCGTGTTGCAGATATCCGGAGCACCTCACCTCTTGGGATTTTGCCAAGGTCTCGATCCTGAACAGTCAGCATCGGGTCTCGAGTCCGGTCAAACGCGATAATCCGTGCGGTTATCATATCGCCTATTGCAAAGTGCTTAGTCATGTCGTCCCTCGCTGGAGAAAAATCCCTTCCAAATACATCTTGGGCAGGCAGGTGGGCAGAAAAGCAAGAGTTGATGTCTACCTCCCACGATAGTGAGGAGTGATCTACGACCTTGCCGATTACAAGGTCATTTACGCGTGGAATATAGACGCCTGACAGTGGTATGACTTTGGCTCCATCTCGTCCGGTCTCTGCAATTCCAATTCTTGTAGCAATAAGAGCATTTCCTGTCCTGATAACATTCATCAGGGGCCTAAAATCTCCCTCGGCAACCTTGTCTCCGGGGATGACATATCTTCTCTTCATGTCGTGCATACCTCAACGGCTCACCGCCGGGGCAAAAAGCCCTTCTAAAAACATATCATCATTTTTCATTTTCTCTTTCTCCTTTTGTTGGTAAGTTATAGCGCACTTATATTTTTAGGTGTGGGTAACCGTCTAACCTTCTTTTACCTGAGCCGAGCCTTTTGTGACTGCGCCAAGCCTGTCGAGAAATTGTCCCCGGATACTTGCATTCATTTCAAGTGTTGCCTTGAGTGACCCATCCGCAAGCCACTCCTCATTTCTCAGGTCGCCGGTGGATTTGAGTACATTGTATGATTGGGCTGCAAATTGTGGGGGGACAATGACTATAAGCTTGACCGTCTCTGACTTTAGTGGTAGTATCTTACGGAGTGCATCAACTACTATCTTGGCTTGATCTTCAACCCTTTTGAATGGATCTATCTGTACTCTAGCTTCTTCCATCGCTGCCTCTATTCTCATAATTGGATGTGGCAAATGGGTCTGGGGGTCAACAAAGCTCCTGTTTATGAATTGCACCATCTGTCTCTTCTTCTCCTCGACCATCTTCCTTCGCTGGTCGGTAGTGAGGTTGAGCTCCCCCCTTGCAAGTATCTGCTTGGCCACCTCTGCCGAGTCGTTGGTCTTAAAACGCCTCATCATTTTCTCGCTTGATGCCCTTGAACCCTTGCTAGCATCAGAATATATCTCGTCTGACACAAGCACGCTTGAAATGTCAAATCTCTTACCCATTTTGTATTCGAGGGCAGGGTCAGGCTTGACTAGCAGCTCAAATTTATCGCCCTCCAAAATCAGGCGAACGACCGTGAATTTGTCTGTCATTTATGAGATGATCTCTTTCCGGCATATATATGCCTGTCAAGATCCAAAATTTAGGAGCTTTCGGTAGATTTTTAAGGATGTTTTGGGAAGCTGTCAAGAGTATTGGCTTCTGCATCTGTTGAAGTTATTGAAAAATCAAATGAGAAAATTGTTGTCCGATTTAGCAATGTTCCAAGGCAATATGTAAATTCGCTGAGGAGGCTAGCGATAAGCGAAGTCCCCACTCTGGCCATTGACGACGTTGTTATTCTTGAAAATTCGTCAGTTATGCACGACGAAGCGGTTGCCCATAGGCTTGGGCTAATACCGCTCCGCACTGACCCCGGGAGGTTCGTAATGCCTCCAGACTGCGACTGTAAAAGCACACTTGGTTGCAGTAAGTGCAGAGTTCTTTTGGTACTCGATGCAGATGCAAATGAAAAGACTATAGTCGTGACCTCTGGAGAGCTAGTGTCAGAAGACGAAATGGTCAAGCCTGTCAGCAAAGACATCCCAATCATTGTTCTGGCGCCCAATCAGAAATTAAAGTTTGAGGCGTATGCAAGACTTGGCATAGGCAAGGACCACGCAAAGTGGCAGCCAACGTCTGCCGCAGTAGTAAAAGACGGCAAAGATGACGAGATAATACTAGTGCTTGAATCAAATGG
>JALZFN010000190.1 GCA_030861545.1 Thermoproteota archaeon
ATCCAACTCCTTTTCTATGTGATTTACCTAAACCATAGCTGGGGTTTTTGTCGGACATTTACTAAAAACAAGCCTATTTTGATACCGTAGTTTCCTCGTAGGAAAAGATGGACCGGGGGATTTGCACCCACGACCCCAGACCTTGACAACCTTCTAGTCCGTTCACTCTTTATTATGTCATAGCTAAAGACCAACCATAGAAAAAGAGAATCGTTGAAATCCCCTCCGCTCCATCATCTTACCAGCCCTTCTTGAGGCTTCGCTTACGGGTACATACATTAAGTACTTTTTAATGTAAAGCTAGTAACAGAAATGGAAAAAGAGAGTGAGAAAGGTGCAGATAGCAGACGAGATGATTACACTGATGATAATAATCAGGGAGCAACAGCAGTACTGGAAAAAGGTGACATCTTCTTCTTTTACCGTCCGAAGACGAAAATAGTTGATGATGGTAGTGGTGGAGATGTAAAAAGTATCGAAGATATAAGACGGTTTTTCATGGTTACTGCTAGTAATGCCGCCAACGCTGAAAATGAACAGCAGCAACAACTTGACGAAACAAACCAGAATATATCAAAAGAATCAGAATCACCAAGGTATAGGCTGTTTGTCATTGGTAAAAAGTCGTTACCTGATATTAGGACTACTGAAGCAAGAAGGTCAGAAAGATATTGGGCAAAGATCGGAGGTATATTTGACAATCCACAGAAGCTTACAAGTGAGCTATTATCAGATGAGTTTAGGAAGGGAGATGCCGCCAGACCCGTTGGTGAGGGAAAATATGCGATAGTAAAACACCACGACCATGCAGAACTAGCATATGTCCTAGAAATGCCGGAGGAGCCCGGCGAGGCTCAGAGGGAACTAGGCATAGAAAAGGAAGCAAGCTATATTATCTCCATTATCAACCCAAAAGTACCTGTTCCTGCAGGATATCCAAGTTCTGAAGAACCACCAAATTATCCAGAGTCCATTTTGAAAGAGTTTGGCGAAAATGAGAACTTCATATCGCTTGCTAGAGACTTGAGATTTATCAATTTCCAAAATGCTCAAATGATACTTGTCGGAGCTAGAGAAGGAAGAGATGTAATACAGAAAGAGTTTGGAATAGATATAATGGAGGAGAAAGAGACTGTGCATTCCGCAGATATCTTTAGCAAGCTCAAAATTGAAAAGGACAAAGTTCCCACAAAGCCTTTGATTGAAGGCAAGTTTGAATAAGATATTGACTCCAATCAAGCAATGACAAGGATATGCTGTGCTCCTTTTTCTACTTGATTTTACGGGCATTGCTGCTAAATTTATCCGACAACTATCTGAAAATGTATTCATTTCAATACCGTAGTTTACCAGAATGATAAAAGTGGACCGGGTGGTAGGATTTGAACCAGCGACCTCAGCCAGCTTAGGGCAGTCAAACATACTATCCAACTTGGCATAGAGTGAATGAGAACTTCGCTGCTGCTCAAATCCCACCCGGTCTAATTCTTCTCTTTTGCATGCTCTTCATAGCCCTATCAGTCAAGCGAAGTTTTAACTAGCTAAGGTAGGAAGACAAGACAAAATTATAACAGGCTTGGTCGTTTTGGCAATAAGAAACGCAAATAGAGTTGCTCCTGACGCGCCTGGATTCTAATATGATGCAACATCCTAGCATAAGCAATCATCTATGCAAGACTTTCTTGTCTATCCCTTTTCAAATTATTGCAGCCACTGTTTCCTTCGGAATTTCAGTACGAGCAACAGGTTTGGAAAGAGTAATCAAGTATGATTGTTATTACCGACTAAATGATATCTTACTACCATCCATTAATATCTGATACTGCCTCGTATGATCAATGAAATCGGCTCAGATAAGGAGCTATGGAGGAAGCGAAGTGGTCGAAATCAACCAAAGTACGCCTCTGCCAAATGACCCATCCTCAGGCAAGGTTCTAGTTAGAATAAAAGCTGCTGGTGTGAACCCCGTAGACTGGAAACTTCGAGAAGGTTACATGCAACAAATGATGCCACTCCAATTCCCGTCAACCTTAGGAATGGATTTTTCAGGTGTCATCGAGAAGGTAGGACAAGAGGTCTCTGAATTCAAGCAAGGTGATGAAGTATATGGACGGGCTTCAGTAATCGAGGGAGGCTCAGGAGCATTTGCAGAAATGGCTTTGGCAAATGCAGATAGCATAGCACATAAACCAAAAACACTAAGCCACGAAGAGGCTGCGGGTTTACCGCTTGTGGGTGTGAGCGCTTGGCAAGCACTTGTAGAAACTATGAGGTTATCTAAGGCTCAAAGAATCCTAACCCACGGCGGAGCAGGAGGCATTGGAAGTATTGCTATTCAGTTAGCTAAGCACTTGGGAGCATATGTTGCAACAACTGTAAGCACAAACGACAAAGAGTTTGTAAAAGAAGAGCTAGGGGCAGACGAAGTAATAGACTACAAGACTCAGAATTTTGAGGACGTCCTGTCAAATGACTATGATGCAGTCTTTGATACTGTAGGGGGTGAAACATACAAAAGGTCTTTCAAAGTGCTAAAAAGGGGTGGCATTATTGTATCAATGCTCGAGCAACCAGACCACGAGCTTATGGATCGCTTTGGAGTGAGAGCCATATTCCAATTGACCCGGGTGAACCGGGAACGATTGACAAAATTGGCGCAGTGGGTAGATCAAAATAATTTACGCGTAAATGTGGACAGAACGTTTCCACTAGATGAGGCTGATAAGGCGCTTGATTACCAGAGAAATGT
>JALZFN010000204.1 GCA_030861545.1 Thermoproteota archaeon
TCATTGTAGTGTCCCCGATAGTGATAGCACGTTGCTATTACAGCGCAGCAAAGGCTACAGTTCGCCAACTGACGGCAAATACAGAGCACGAATAGTGTGTTACGCGGTGGTATCGTGTGAATGCTCGGGTCTGCTGGGATTAGGAAGCAGAGTTGAGAAAACTTTGCTTTGCCGGTCTCAACACCGTTTATCATCACTGCATTCCCTCAACTAAACTCAACTACATATTACAGGTGGAACCAGAACAAGTTTTAAGCTTAGCTAGCTTGGTAGCCAGTTGGTTTTTAATCGTATTATAAGCAGAGCTAGCGTGACGGCTCCTCAATTGGTAAGGATCATAATTCGTTGTTCCTTTACGCATGTCGTATAATTCCTTTTCGCCAGTGTCGTATTCGACATATAAAAAGTCCCTATCTCTAATAGCTTTATATATGATGTTTTTTCCTGCGGCTTCTTTTCTTGCGGCTTCAATCAAAAGACTACGGGTTGGCCAAGGCTGAAGATTACCCATTATTGGTACTAATGAGCGACCGTCCATAGTTCTTCTTGCTGTTGCACCGGTTAGCTCAACGAATGTTGGGGCTAGATCAATAGTTGATACCAACTGTGGAGAGAAAACATTGGCCTGAAAACCACCTCCCATAATATACAAGGGTAAATGCGAGGCTTCCTCATAAACTCTAGCCTTACCCGCTTTTAAGCGGTGTTCACCTAAAAATATGCCGTTATCTGAGCAAAATACCACCACAGTATTATTTAGCACTCCGGTAGTTTGCAGCTTGTTCATGACCTTTTCTATCAGATCATCAACCGCTAACAACGCTTCCCAACGATCACGATTGTGGTCAGTTATATCTGCTTCGACAGCAGCACTAATACGAGGTAGATTACGAATTGCAGCCGGCTTGTCAGAAACGTCGGCTTCATCATATGAAGGTGATTTAGGTAAAGCTGCATTATCATAAGCGTGAAGATGACGCGGTGCAGGTCTTGGGCCTCGTCCTGGAACGTTGGGCCCTTCCTCAATATGAGGAGCTAGTGTTGCAACACTCAGGAAAAACGGGTTACCAGACGCAAGTGCTTCATCTATGCTATCTACAGCATGATTTGCTAACACGTCTGTTTGATAATCCTTTGCAGCATTACCGTACGTCCTTAACATACCATCGATATTCAAAGTATAGCCGTACATCTGATAGGTGCTCGGATCAACTAATCCATTCCAGCGAGTCCAGCCCGGAGGCACGAACGTCTTTAAGGTGTTGAGACCATAACCATTTATATATTTTCCTACATGACAGGTATGATAACCTGCGTTCTGCAGCCAAACAGGTAAGGTATTATTGTCGTTTAGCTTTCCATATCCGCCTGTTGGTGGACTGTTGTCCATGACCCCGTGATTATGGGCGTACTGACCAGTGAAAAAACTTGATCGAGATGGCGCACAAAGTGGATAAGGACAATAATATTGCTCAAAACGTGTCGCATTGTTTCCTATCATTTTACGTGTCTTTTGCAATACA
Organism: Thermoproteota archaeon; assembly: GCA_030861545.1. Lineage (GTDB taxonomy): Archaea > Thermoproteota > Nitrososphaeria > Nitrososphaerales > Nitrososphaeraceae > Nitrososphaera. The sequence continues at coordinate 1,524 of JALZFN010000204.1, forward strand.
TCCATATCACTTATGCGTCTTTGATCATCAGTCATGATGACCACAATATTTGGTCTTGAAGCTGCTGCTACCTGATCGGCCATGGAGAATGTCGCACCCGTAAGGACCGCCCCTGCGGGACTGCGAAGCAAAATATCAGCGGACGGTAGAGCAACAGCGCCACCGAGGCCGAGCTTAAGGGTGCGACGGCGGCCTTTTGATATGGGTTTGTCAGACATCGCTCTCTCCTAGTAGATCATCCGTTGCGGATCGCATTGTGACCCCAATTTAGTGCCGGAAGGAGTCGTTTTCACGAAAACCTCTTGCCAAGTCGCTGGTTAGAGATAAATGCATGATCCATAGTATTCATCTCATCCGTAAAGACAGGGTAACAAGCGCGCTCGGTACGTCTTCCTACCTTTCACGGTAAGGTTGTCGGTCACGTTTTGCGAAAGCTATATCGGGCATCAGCGCTGTACAAGGCCCACAGTTTGGATCGGAGAAGATCAGGAGAGTGGTTTGCCAAGATCAAGCAGGCCTTTTAGGGTATGCGTCTTACCATTTAGATCAGCAAGACTAAAAGCAGGGGTTGGGTCCCAACCCGCAAGCCGGAAGGGGTTTGCATTACTGGCTGCGCAGGTAAAGCCCCACTGCCTCCCAGCCTTACCTCTAGTGCCTCGATGTGAAACAAAGGCCTTCCTTGCTGGCGCCATAGATTCAGTAACAGCCAGCCACCGGTGGCAAGAAGGCCCGATACAATAGCGCCAAGACTTAAGCTTAGCGCTTCAAAGCGTGTGAGACCTGTCGCCCACACAATGACACTTGCCCCGGGACTATCCCAACCAGCGAAAACGATAAAGCTGGCAAGGCCTGCAAGAAGTCCATTGCGCACCAAAGTGGAAATGCCTATAGGCGAGAATAAAGCTGCCCGAAACATTTGCAGTCAGGTTTTCTGCCTTGTGCGAGATTGATGCCGATGCCAGAGGTAGAGACTGCTAAAAGTGCCAATGCACCTAGTGCGCCCCGTAAAGCTGTGGCGGTAGGAATCGGCGCCAGGCCTATAGCAAGCTTAGCAAACGGCAGCAGGACACTTACTGGGCTTGCAAGGGAAGGGGGTATGCCAAGATCACCATGGCTTTGTCTAGTTTGAGCCCGATCGTTGAGCTTGGTGAGACTGGCAATAAGCAAGATGCCAGCAAGAAGTGGTCTGCCCAGAAGAAGGATACCTTCCACAACGCTCCCCCGCTGCGTTGATCAGTGGTGCCCTGTAAGCACAGACACAATGAGTCAGCCCTTTGTATCTGTGCCCTACAGCCTATAGCAGGAACAAGGAGATGTCACTACAATTTGCGCCTGTCAGGCTTCATTGCTGGTGCTGGCGTAGACCTAATGTATACCGATTAATTTACCTTTTAGAGCAAAACCAGGCATCTCTTTCTAAGCCATTGCTTGAACTGGTGCCGGGAGAGGGAATCGAACCCACACGGGCGAATGCCCACCAGATTTTGAGTCTGGCGCGTCTACCTGTTCCGCCATCCCGGCCGAAGGAACAAAAGTTTAACCCAATCCG
>JALZFN010000214.1 GCA_030861545.1 Thermoproteota archaeon
TCCCCTGACAGCGAACAATCGTTCTAAACTTCTAAACAGAATCGAATATATTCGTATAATGGCAGCTTGGTTCCAGCACTTACAGAAATCGTCGTCAATTTAAAGGAAATCAAAAATTTGTACAAACAGTTAGTAATTCAATAATCACCTCCATTTGGAATCTGTGCAGGACGACGAGAAACATCCAAGGTTCTGCAGTATTTCCAATTAGCAGCCAATATTATAATGTAAACTTGAGGGATCACCTGGACTTTCATGGACTGTCGGTACATCTTGGCAACAGAGATGATATTTTATTCGAGTGGAACGATATGCATCTTTTCTTTCTTTTGCTAGTGTCCATCTTCTAGGCCATAGTCATTGATAGCATCTAACTGGGACTCTATTGAGGTAAGTAAAGGAATATGTAGATAAGAAGGAGCGAGATTATACCTACAACGACAAAACCAACGCCCGCATAGAGCAATAGCCTCTTTTTCTGTCTTCGCTGCAATCTCAATACTGAGTAGATAAACAAGTAAATCAGCGTTGTGCATGTAATGCTGACTTGCTAGCACGTCACTTTGAACAGAGATTCGATGATATATCTGACACTTTCGTTTTCTATCTGAACTAATAATAATCAAAATCAGCAGAATCTATATCAGCATCTGGATCGAAGTAATTGTATGGTTAAAGCAAGACGATCAAGAATTGCCATAGTTACTTTGTTCGGGGCTGCCGTCGCAATTTCAATCTCATCAGTTGTTTCCAATGTACGACCTTAAGAGCAAGCGATTGCACAGCAGGTAGATGAAACGATTTAGAGGATACATGAGACGGCAATGACTACAGGGGCACCTGTAGCACATACTGGGAATCTGCCCCATGCTGTAGTGTTTGCGCTTGCAATTCGGAATGATAATCAGATCTATGCTGGTCAGGTCACGTTTACTGCGAGCAAGCCTCTAGAATTAGAAGTGATCCATATTTATAAGCTCAGCCAAACGCCCGATGAAGCACATGGAACGCCCCCTACCGAGATGATAAATGGCACTACCATTACCTATTCGCATCTGACGGGAATAGTGGATAACAATATAATTACAGGAGACATTCCGACAGCGTCCGGCACGTTTCAATTCACGGGCAGTGGGCTTGTTTTTCATAAGCGGAGCTCAGAACCATTCACCGTTACATACACAATTGACACAACACTAAGACGGCTTGCCATGTAATCACCGCAAGACGCTGTCAAGTGATAGGTTGGTGAGAAAGTTAGCCTCAAGTTAAAGCTACAGCTGATCACCTATGAAGCGAGTCTGACGGCATCTGCCTCGGTGTACAATCACAGAAAACTTGACAAAGAAATCGCAACTCCTGCCGTACCCGATTTCCCGAATGGGTCTCATCGAATTTACATCTGAGGAAATGAAGTATATGAATAAGAACTGTCATATAACCAAGAGCGCAAGACCACATTTTTGCAGGTAAACAAATAGCACTGGACCGTGCCGGATATATAGCTTCAATATCGAGAAATATTGCCTGAGCCAGCATTGAAAACAAACAAGCTCTTCTTCATATATGTTGCAAGGGAAAAAGAGTGGCAACAGATGGAAAAGGATGACTGGGGATATGTTTCTTCTATGGCTCGATTTTTTAAGTGGTGGGCACGACGCTATTTTGATATCGAGCTGGCAATACAAGCTGACATTTTACCAGTTGTTCCGGGCAAGTTGTTTGATAGGATGTCGGTAGCATATCTTGTAAGGGACCACTCTGAAAGGGGTAAGGATACGTTCCATTTTTACCTGGCATTCATCAAGCCAATATTTACCGATTGCAATACTGAAGGTTATACTGCGCCCAGTGTTGGAATTGCTTGGTGGCAAAGACCGTCAGAGAACATGTCAGAAATGCAACGTTATGGGTTCTATGCAGACAAGAACTGTCCACGGGTTTCGCACGTACTTGCGCACGAACTACTTAGGATGAAAGGCAAAAGCAAGAATGACTTTTTTGGCAAGGTCCACGAACTTTGGGACAAGCACCTCCACAAGGATAAACCACTTTTGTACTTTGACAGCCACTTCAGGCGCGTCGGCAGCGAACATTCGTATATGTTCGTAACCTTAGATGCAACTGAACTTTAGATACACCCACCGCCAGAACATACAAAACATACAAAGAAATATGAATCGCTCATTGCAAGGGTATCTGCTATACATGTACGAGACTCTCGCTAAGTCAGGAGCACTCATATCGTCAGCGGGAGTAGCACTGATGATCACATTTGCGGTCGTTTTATTGGTCTTTCCAGTAATCAAAAACTGTGATCAAGATGGAAACTGCTCTTACCGATCCACTGCTCCACCGCAGCTACAATCAATAGTGCAGCCAGGCTTTCTTGCAATTTCTCTGTTGGTTATTTCTGCCGGCGTGGTAGCACTGAGGTTCGGTCGATGGCAGGAGAGGAACCAAGCCAATAATAAATTCTAAGACTTCAACTATGTAATCTCTTTCTACGCAATCCGCTCGAGCTGTTCAGTGACACGCACAGTCGGGACCAGCGTGTCATTTTTTCGTCAAGCCGGACGGTGCGTTTTTTATTTACTTGACGATGATTCCTATGTGATATCAGAAAATGTGCGTCTATATATCAGCCAATGAGCGGTGACTAGTGTAATAACAATCATGATCATATCGCTACGTATCCTAATACCAACGCTGGAATGAGGCGTTACTCAAGAAATGCAGTGCTTTTGCAACGGTTCAGGGGCTATAATGAGCTGGACTATAAATAGTAGAGAGCTCTCCAATTATCCATTGGCTAAGGTGACTTTTAGCAAGGCAGAAAGCGATTTTTTGGACAATAATGAAGCATGCAGAATAGCCACGTGTCATGGCCACGTGCCTCACGTGGTCCCTGTCTCCTATATTTTTGAAGATGACGCCTTTTATATCGCAACTGATTATGAAACCAAGAAATATGAAAACATCAGGAATAACAACAGGGTCGCTCTATCAGTCGACGTTTACAGCCCCGTGAATAACAAGGCCGTATGTGTGCAGGGCACAGCCGAAATAATCGAAAAGGGAGAGGAATTTGCAAGAGTCTATAAGATTTTCAATGATCGCTTCGAGTGGGTCAGACGTGATCCCTGGAAGGAAGGTGAAGCTCCTTTTGTCAGGATCACACCAAGAAATAAGGTAAGCTGGGGCCTGCAATGACGCTCATAAGAGAAATACTAGACGATGTGGCTGGCAAACTGTGTAAAGCACTGGTGCCGATCAGGCATGAGTGCTACCTTGGGACAGGAAAGACTGTAGGAGTATGCACCCTGTCAAGTACGAAGCTACTAAAAAAATATGTACATAGGATACCGTGAATACAATTGCCATAGCCGGAAGATTGCTTTCTGAAAACAAAGGGATAGATGCAATAATCAATTTCGCGCTGGAGCATCCAGACCTACGCCGGATTATTGTCTGCGGGGAAGAAGTGAAAGGCCACAGAGCAGCCTGGGCACTAATAGCGCTTGCCACGAATGGAGCCGATACGACTGGTAAGATAATCGGCGCTCATGGGCCTTATCCCTACACTCAAGTCGTCGGCATATGCCATTGAAGGATTTAGAAGCCAAGTGCAAATTTTAGACATCATAGGTGTAGTTAACGTCGACGTCATATCTCTTGCATTAATAACCTGACGTCTGCCTATCGCGATTGACCTGGTTTTTTTTCTTGTATTCATCAAGTATGTCGGCTGGAGTCATACCAAGCTCTATTGATGCCTGGACAACAAAATGCCAAATATCAATAAGTTCCTCTTTTGCCGCCTCAATGTCAAAAGGAGTCGGCTTTTTCCACCACTTCCAACTTGTCAGTCTTTGTAGTTCTATTGCCTCATGGATTATTGCTGTCGAAAGAGCCGATATTCTTCCTTCCATAGAAGTTGGGTACCGGCTAAGATTGATCATTGAGGCGAGTTCCTTTTGAATCGAAAAGATAGTGTCAAGGGTATCCATCAATTTGCTACATTGCGGTCGGTTGCGTAAAAAGCCTTTGCAACAAGTAGTATCAAGTGATAGAAATAGATATCAAGCACAAAGCGGGTATTGTAGCGTTGGGTGTAAAAATATCTGTCTCTTTTTTGACCATAGCGGAAGAAATAGTGCATAAACAGCTTGCCGCGCGAGTTTTCAAACATGCGTACGTAAACTTCCGTGCGTCTATTAGTATATTGCAATATCACGGCATATTGCTCGAGCTTCCTACATTGACCATTTACTCATCCGGTTAGAAAAAATCTCCTAGTATTCTTCGATATCAGAATATGCGAATTATTATCATATGGAACATAATCGCCAAGACTTTAGCTCCAGATTTTTTCCTTGAATGTCCATTTTTTGTTGAGCAGAAAGTTTCCCACGGATGCTGCAGAAACTGCAAAGATTAGAGCCAACGGATATCCAACATTGTAGTTCTCTAATAGGACATACAGCAAGCCAAGCTGGATAATAGCGCCAAGTGAGCTGAAGCCCATAAACATACCATACTGGATTCCGGTATGCTTAGCATTAAAGTTCCTGTCTTCAAAGGTCCACAGCTTGTTGAGGAAAAAGTTAGATGTCATGGAAACAATTACACCTATAATAGTCGAGTAAAGGTACCATATATTCGGAAAGAGGGTGTTGAGGCACAAAGATACAATATAGTTCACAAGCAAACCACTAGCGCCTACCGTGTAGAACCTGCCTGCCTTCGAGACAAAGTAAACAGATGTATGCTTTTCCTTTTCTTTTAGTGACCTGCCGTAGCGATAGAGGCGCCAGATAGATCTAATGTAATCACGCATCACGCTAGCGTCCAGCTTGCTTGATCCTATTCGCCTGTTAGTGAATGTATAGGGCACCTCTTTAACACGAGCACCCTTTGTCTTGACCAAAATCTCAAGGAGCATCTTGTAGCCCAGCGCATCAAATTTTACGTCCTGGATAATACGTCGTCTAAATGCAAAGAATCCAGAGACGGGGTCTTTCACCTGTATGCCGAGCCCGTATTGCGCTAATTTGGTGGCCCCTCTGCTCATGAGCCTGCGTTTAAAAGGCCATCCGACTGTAGATCCTCCCTTGACGTATCTTGATGCAACCACAATGTCATAATCAGAATCTAGCAATTCTTCTATAATATGGGGGATTATCTGAGGAGGATGAGAAAAATCGCCATCCATGGCGAGGATAATATCTCCTGTTGCAGATTGCACTCCGGCCAGTATCGCAGAGCTAAGTCCTAGCTTGCTCTCTCGCCGGATAACATCGACATACAACTTTCCATTATTCAAGTTGTTCTTGGCATGCCGGCTAGCGATATCTGCAGTGCCATCAGGGGAATTGTCGTCAACTATGATTATCTCTGCGTAAGTATCGATAGGAAGTGTCTCCGCTATCGAATCGAGCATCCTAACTATATTTTGAGACTCATTGTATGTCGGAAGAACTATTGATAGCTGTGTCTTGCTGGTCTTGGCCATCTCTTTCTGCCTTGGCATATCTACAAGCCCTTCTTGGTAAGGCAGGATATAGTATATTTAGTTAATCCCGCTAGACCTATATCCCCTGCGTATTTTAACCGGGTTTGGAGGGCAAACCGCGCCTTATTTTCTGAGAATCTGCCATCGAATTTTTAATGCAACTGAGGGCAGGTAGTGCGAATATATTATGTCTAGTTTGCCTTAAGGCGCTGGAACCAAAATACCACGCCATGAAGAATTGGTTAAACAGCCCTGAGGCCATCATGTCTCATTATCGCTATTTATTATAATAAGTTCTAAAGCAATTCAAATACTGCTTTTTGGACTCGAGTGCGTGCTACCCATATAATTCCAAGGCTAGGTATTGTCAGTATATACATTTGCAGAATCAAAACTAAAATTCTGCTTGTACTCTCTGAAAATCAGATAGATCTTTGCGAGTAATAATACGTCGATTTACTATTGAGATGTCATGACTTTATTATTGATCTGCGATCCCCTCTCGCTGTATCGTAAAAGGAGCTGATCCTTTGCCTGTAGGTTGCACGAGGACCGCCTGAAATGAAGATTTTGGACCGTCAACTATCTCAAGCTTGATCTTGACGTGAGAATAAATTGATACGGAGCTACCAAGGTACTCACGTTGCTCCGAGGAAACGACGGACTGTGCAATGTTGCGGCCGGCCTGATCGAGCAAAGTCATAGGCTTCGTTCTGATCATGTTAGTGACGACTATCGCGCAGCCTAAATTTATCGCCATCAGCGCAAGTTTATGCAGGTATTTCATCACTGCTATGTGGCGCGCTGGCCCGGAATATTCTGTGGAAAAGAGCGATGTCAAAGTGTCAACAACAACAAGTGCAGGCTGCAGCTGCGCTATCTTCTCTGTGGCGTTTATCTGATCAATTGTGGTAAGGGCCCTTATGTATGTGATCTTTTCTAGCACCTGTTTCGAACCACAGATCTCCACTATG
>JALZFN010000215.1 GCA_030861545.1 Thermoproteota archaeon
GTTATAAACACACCGAGAAGAGGCTAATGTGGAACTCTTCCGAATTACGCGGCAGGACTAGCATCGGTTCTTGTAGGAGCCTTGCCAAAATAAGCTTTGAGATGGGGTCTGTAAAGATAATAGAGGATTATTCCGCTTATAATAATGCTGACTATTCCACCTATATTTCCCGTAACAATTGAAATTGCATTCAAGGCAATACTTATTATCGATAAAACAACAGTTACAGTCCACGCCCATCTCATGCCCTTTAAGAGTCCATAGGCAACAATGAATGATACAATTCCAATAGCAATTAACACACCGCCGATTACAGTGGCTATGCCTCCAAAGAATGAAGGCGGAATGCCTGAAAGTGACATACCAGAGCTTGTCAAGTTTCCATTGATAGTCAGGTTCTCATCATTGAAAGCAGAGGGTGGAAACGAAGAGAGAAATGTGCCTGCAACAATGAGCAGAACACCTCCAACAACCATGGTAACACCCCCAATGATATTGAGAATTGCAATTATTGTCACTCCAGTAGGACGCGACTTGGGTGTGGCTTGCAAGATACTATAATAAGATTTGGTTGGATATTAATCGATTGTTTTTGAGCAAGACCTAATTCGCTGCAATAATAATATTATACTGCACAATCTCAGCGAAACAACGGACTACTTGGCGGCAGCGACAATGATGGGCCCTAATTCCTCCTTGTCTGATAAAGATGTCTTGAACACCTTATCCTGCTCAACACGTGCATAAGGCTGGCCATATAACATCTGGCTGCACAGTCTGGTCAAGCATAGCGTACGCTAGAGTCGCATCTATAGAGACAAAACCAACTGAATCAAAAATATACGAAAAAAGGATGCTCCGGCCGGGATTTGAACCCGGGATCAGCGACTCGAAAGGCCGCTATGCTTGACCGGACTGTGCAGCCATAGTACGACAAGATATGACTACTACACCACCGGAGCAATCGCAAACTTTGTAAGAACCTTCACATAAAATCCTTTCTTGCTAAATTTCACAACGTTTTTCTATCGGGCACAGAGCATAGATTACTGATATGAATGACGATATTATTCAGAGGATTGATTCGGAAATTCAAAAGTATAGCCTGCTCAAACATCCTTTCTATGAGATGTGGTCACAAGGCAAGCTGACAATCGATCATCTTCAAGGTTATTCAAAAGAGTATTTTCAGCTGGTCAAAATAGTCCCCAAGTTTGTCGAAAGCATTGCAGATAAGAGAGGCGGTTCAGCCGATATCATCACAAAGAATGCTAATGAAGAGGCAGAGCATATTGAACTATGGGTAAGATTCGCTACAGCACTTGGTCTTTCAAGGACTGATCTTATCAACTATGGTGGATCAGAGAAGACGAATGCAGCTATTGCCAAGTTGATGGCACTTTCTAACTTTACGTTTGAAGAAGCAGTAGCAACAATGTATGCCTATGAAATGGAGCTTCCAAAGATAAGTAGGAGCAAGATCGATGGATTGAAAAAGTTCTATGGTATGGACAGCGAGGACGGAACAAAATATTTTGAAGTACACGAAGAAGCAGATGTGAGGCATGCGCAGATATGGAGAGAGATCTTACAAAAGATCCCAGCGGACAAACATGAAGCGGCCTTGAACGCAGTCATTGAATCACTGAAAGCGCAGAATATGCTGCTTGATTCAGTGCATGAAGGGTATGTCTTCGGTGGCCTTATCCCGCGCTGCTAGCGGGCAATCTAATTCTCCAAACCTTTATACATAATTAATCTTTTACGTTTTTTCGTTTGGGCCCATAGCTCAGCCTGGCAGAGCGACCGGCTCATAACCGGTCGGCCAGGGGTTCAAACCCCCTTGGGCCCACTCCGATATTGGTCCCTTTATTAGGGTTCAACGCAATAAAAGGGAGTAGAGAAAACAAAAGATTGGAGACTGAATATTAGTAACCGAACCCTATCGGGACTTTTTGTTTGCCATGAATAGCCCCGTGACTATGGAGAGGTATTCGACAAGGCTACGTGCATTTTTTGTGTATATTGGCATTGAAGGTGCCACAATGGAGGAGCGTTGTAGAAAGTTTGTCGAAAAGGTGAAAGAAAGCGAGAAGGAGAATAGCAGTAGCAAGTGATAGGCGTTTATGTTATGAATTTGAAATATCTCCGTCCTTAGTGGGGGTACTTGAGCCTTCTGCATGAAGGGCATTAATCGAGTGTTCAAAAAGTTCTTCCATTGTTCTTCTGATTCCCAAATGTCTGCAACACGAATATTGTTGCCAGAGTCATCAAATGATGCTGCATGAAATATTACACCAGGCGGTGGATTACCTTCCCAATTTACTTCTTTTCTAGCATTTTCATACCTGTCTTTGGTTATTCCATTCCCCGTGTGTATGGCAAGAATGGTCATACTGAGCAGCTGCCATAGTTTAAACCTTGTATGCATTGCTTAGCATTTTTCCACATAGGCTGCTGTTCTGTTAAGGTAATTGGAATAAGAATAGAAGACAGATAGTTATAGATCCCCTAAGACAGCAAAAGATAGTAGTACTGAACTTGCTCCGCTTCAAGCGTGGGCCTTCAACTGGCCTCCTCATTTGGTCTATAATGTTCTTGTTTCTTACCTTGCTTTGTTTCATCCTTTATTTTATAGCTGACATCGTTGGGATCAAGCTTTCTTTCAATTTCAGAACCTGTTTTACTAGTCTTGACTGCTTTATCCAAATCCTCAGCTACCTTTTCTTCTACTTTATCAATATTTGATGCCATAAAGATGTAAATAGATCTCTGCACCACATGATATATAATTAAAAGCAGCAACTAAATCCAAATATACACCAACTACTGCTCCTGTGCTCCCACTGCTAAACAGATAATCAATAGACTAATCT
>JALZFN010000239.1 GCA_030861545.1 Thermoproteota archaeon
TTAAAGGAAAGAAAAGTAAGATCGATCCTTACAATACTGATGGTTGTGGTAGGAAGCAGTCTCATGGTCGCCCTCAATGGGCTTGGCGCAGGTTTTGGCAAGTTCATCGATGAATCCTTCAGTATGCTTGCTCCAAATATTCTGTTTGTGACAAGTGCTCAGCAGGATCAGTCAGCAGGCAGCCCTTTTGGAGGTGGTGGACCGCCACCTACTCCAAAGATCACACTCAATACTGCTGTGGAGACTAGGATCCGCTCTCTTCCTTTCGTAAGCGATGTAATTCCTTCTTATCAAGGTCAGATTCAACTAGAATCGTCAGGCAAGAGTCTTTCCAAGTCTGTTTTTTCCATCGATCCTTCAAAGCTCTATACTATAGCACCGACTCTAGAATTTGAGGAAGGTTCTGCAATCCGCCCAAATGATCCATCTGCCATTTACATAGCTGACCAGATAGCACATCCTCCAGGAGAGAACACTCCTTTTGCCGTCATAGGTCAAACCATGAGAGCCACGTATTCCTTCGTTGACGAGAATGGTAATCAGCAAGAAGAAGCTAGGAGCTTTGTAATTAGGGGGATAATGAAGCCAACGGGCAATCCGACAATTGATAATGCGGTTGTATTTAACAGAGATGCAGGAAATGCACTACTGCATAAATCGGGCAAGTATGATAGCCTTTTGGTAGCTACAGAATCTGCTGAATTTGCGAAAAGCGTTGAAGATGAAATAAGAAAATTATATGGAAATGATATAGGGATCACATCTCCGGAAGCTATACTAAAGACAATAAGGGAGTTTACAGGTGGATTCACTGTTTTTATACTAGGTATTGCTCTTGTAGCCCTCCTTGTAGGAGCAGTGGGAATTATTACGACTCTGTACACGTCAGTAATGGAAAGGACAAAAGAGATAGGCACGATGAAAGCCATTGGAGCACAAAGTAGTACTGTCCTCAGTCTTTTCATGGCAGAAGCTTTGATAATAGGAATTCTTGGAGCTACCTCTGGATTACTCGCAGGCATGGCAGGTGGCTACTTGTTGATTGCAGGGTTAAGCTCCGGTGGAGGACCAGAAAGTAATACCAATAACAATTTCGGCAACATATCGCCTGTATTCCTTCCTACAGACCTAGCAACTGTCTGGGGGATATCTGTTGGGTTAAGCCTTATTGCGGGTATATATCCTGCATGGAAGGCGTCAAGGCTCTCGCCGATTGTAGCGCTTAGACGGGAATAATGAGAAGGGCATATACTGAATCCTTCCCTCCCAAAGGGACATGATATGGACCTACTAAGCTAGATAGCTGTATTGATGTATATACGCATATGACCCACTATTATCGTCGTATTAGCACCTAGCTCAGCGAACAGGGATCTGTGGGAAGCTAACCAATATAGGAGCGCGCGTTAGTCATTGCGATTCTTTCAGCTCAGTTCTTCAGGATCATATTGAACAATTGTCGGGCCGCCATCTTGGGATGGTGCAATGCGAGCTTCATTATCTTGCCTGCGGTGAAGTCGGCCTTGATAAAGTCTAAAAATTCGTCCATCGTCATGTCCCGAAGAATTTCTATCTCTTTATCCCATTCATCATCAGTCAGTCCAAGCCAGCGCATCTGCACCTTGAGGGCAGATTGAATTTTCGACTCAACCTTGCCTTTCCATGATCTTTCATATTCTAACAAGGACTCTCTAGATGCATTGTGCGAAAGCGACTTGACTCCAACCTTCCCCGCAAGTCTCCCAAACTCGATTGCGTAGCGTATGCCTTCGAGCACCAGTGGGTTTGACTGTCCTGCGGAGTCACCAACCATTATAAGCCCGTCGGCAATACTGCTATCCCTAACGCCTTCGTTTGGTATAAATCCATAATGGAGTTCTATCGGCTGCAGCTTACCCTCTCGAAGTACGTCAAGAGGCTTCAATCTTTTTTCAATTATCTCGTGTAATTTTTCGAGTGGCTCAGCGTTTGATTCAGGTCTGCCAATGCCAACTCCGATTCTGACTCTGTTGCTTGAAAGAGGAAATAACCAAGCATACCCAGCGTCTGAATACTTTTGTCCTACCATCAGGACCCAAGTCGCGCTGTCTATATCGTCACAATAGCATTCATATTCTGCACCAACACCGTAGCGCTTCCACTCGCCTGCTGCTTGAGCCTTACGGCCAACAGAGGTGTTAAACCCGCTTGCGTCTATGACCAGTGTTGAGTGCACTGTAAGATCTCCCTTTGGAGTGCTTGCCTTTATGCCTGTGACCTTACCACCCTCCTTAATAACGTTGGTAACATTGCTCTTTAGCCTGATCTGCGCGCCTGCCATGATTGCAAGAAATGCCAGGTACTGATATGTGGTTCTCACGTCAAGCACACATGACTTTGAGACGCTGCCTGTAATTAGGACATCATTTGAAGGTGACACAAAACGGTAATTTTGGATAGGGTTGTAGTACTTGGATGGTATGCCAAGCCTCTCCATTTCTGAAATCCATGTTACGCCGCTTGTCCTGACGCTGTGTGCTATGGCCTCGTCCTTTTCAAATAGAACTACTTTTGCTCCGCTATATGCTGCAGCATACGCAGCCGATAATCCTGCCGGACCGCCGCCAACTACTACTATATCGCATTTTTCTTCCAACATCCCTTTACTCATCCTGCCGTAAACGATATGCCATCAAACCGCATATAGGGCAATATTGAATCATAAATGACTTTTTGCTCTTTTGAGATACCGTTCAGCTGGTGGAGCGCTTGAAACATGTTGCCTGCCACCATAACTTCCCTGACTCCGAACTGTATTGTGCCGTTTCTGACCAATTGGCCACCTTTCACAACTCCAGAAAAGTCGCCATTCACTGGGTTGACATTACCAGAAAATCTGCTAATTATTATGCCGTGCCTTATCTCCGAGACCAGCGTGTCAAAGTTTGATCTACTTGACTTTATCAGAAAATTAGTTGTCGACACTAATGGAGGCGAGCTTGTAGAGCCACTTGCGTTGCCAGTGCTCCTCACACCATCCTTCCTCGCTGTGTAAGTATTATAGAGAAATTTTTTGAGAACGCCCTTCTCTATTACAATATTTCGACGGTGAGGTACGCCTTCTCTGTCAAAGCTAGACGCACTAAGTCCCTCCACTTTGGTTGCGTCATCTTCCACTGTCAGCAAATCTGAGGCAACCTGCTCGCCTATCTTGCCAGCAAAGTGACTGGACTTTTTCTGTACTGCATCTGAATTGATTGCATATGCAACTGCTTCCTCTACCATTTCATTTGCAGCCATGGGCGTCAATAGCATCTCACCCTTGAAGCTCTGTTCTATCTTGCGTGTGCCTAGCGACTTGACAACCGTCTCAGAAAACTCAGTTGCAGTGCTGCATACATCAATGTCTTTGACAAAATGAGAGCCGCCAAGCTGGTAGTCAAAGCTAGATACGTCGCCATTTTCTACTGCCATGCCCATTATTGACCAGGAGAAGACGCTAGCTCTTTCTTTTAGCTCTATGCCGTTAGAGTTTGCAAGTGCATGAGTTGCTATTTCGCCACTAAAGTTGCCACTGTCCACACTTATTCTGTCGTCATATGATTTGGCAACTTGGAGCATCTCTGCTGCCATCCTGGCTGCATCTGACGCCTCAAACGACTCAGCGTTTTTGTCGTATATGCCACGTAGTGCTTTTGACTTTGATTTGCCTGGAAGAACATTGTGTCTGTCCTTTGGGCTAGCCCGAGCAATCTTGATCGCCATGTCTGTCGCGTCTCTTATCCTGCTTTTGGTCAAATCGTTAATGGAGTAAAAACCAAGAGATCCGCCCAGAAGGACCCTGATGCCTATCGAGGTTATTCTCTGCGATTTGGCTTGCTTAAGATCATTGTTCTCTATAAACACCTCCGACCCGCTGCTGTCTGCAGCATACGCTTCTGCATCATTTGCTCCAAGGGCCTCAGCCTGCTTTACAGCATAGTGCAAGAGATCCAGAATCACTGCTGGAGCCCTCCGATAATTGCTGTACATCTAATGTATGGCCCGCCTCCATCTACCTTGGCTGGTTGATACTTGCCGCAGTAGCCAGTGCCGATGTCATACTGGAATTCATTGCCTACCATGTCAATTGATTGCAGCACCTCAAATGCATTGCCGGAGATGCTTTCACCCCTCAGTAGCTCTTTCACTTCGCCTTTTTCTATCAAGTAGACTTCTTCCGCGCCAAACATGAATTCGCCATTTGCATCTGCTTGCCCATTCCTTGCTCCTTTGATAATGTAGCCATGCTTGGTTTCCTTTATCATGTCTGCCAGCTTGTCGCTTCCCGGCTCGATGTATGTATTACGCATCCTGATGAGTGGCTCATCGCTGTACTGAAAGGCGCGAGCACTGCCAGTCGAAGCAGTGCCAAATATCATAGCCGATTCACGGTTGTGCAGGAATGATTTCAATATGCCTTTTTCAATTATTGCAGTGCGATCTGCAGCTACACCTTCATCGTCTACTATTATAGTGCCACCAGCATTATTTGCAATCTCTGACTTGCCGCTGTCAACGAGCGTAACTAGATCACTAGCGACCTTGCTTCCTATCTTGTCCTTCACTACAGAGCCAGAAAGCACAAAGTCAGCCTCAACAGTATGGCCAATTGCCTCGTGTGATAGGAGGCCCACCATAGCAGGGTCTAAGATCAACGTAGCCTTTTTGCCGCTCATATGTCTGGCATCAAGCAGTTTTGACACTCTTTGTGATGCAGCAATTGCACAGTCCAGATGGCTCTTGTTTTTAAACAAGTCGTCCCACCCACCTGTGACGCAAACTCCTTCATGGGCTGTTGCACTCTTACCCGCCCTCTTTGCTATTGCGGTTACGGTGAACTCGGGCTTTGAATCATAAATTTCTACATTGGCACCATCGCTGTTAACAATCACCTTGTGGTCAACCATATCGCGGTATACGCATGAGGCAGTCTTGACGGCCCTATTGCTTCGTGCAGTCTTTTCTCCTTCCCTTGCAACCTGCACCTTCTGCTCAATCCCAATGTCTGACAGGCCGTTGTTCTTGCTGTTTGACGCAGTTTTAAAACTGCCTCTAACCATTTTCGACTCGGCCAATCCTCGTACCTTGTTCTTCTTGACCCGAGCAAGGATGTGTGCTACGGATATCGCTTCGCGGAGCGATTCTCTTAGGGCTGAATCCGACACATTGCTTGTGCTGCTAAAGCCCCAGCAGCCATCCACCAGCACTCTAATGCCGCACCCAGCCGTTTCTACTACTCTAATCCTTTGAAGCTCACCGTTGGTAAAATTGACTTCACTACTTACCCTTGACTGATAACGTCCTTCAACATAGGTGGCGCCCTTTGATGAAGAGATCATTGATTCTAGGCTGTCAGCTATGTGTATGTCATTATGCATCAACGTGATCTAGAGAGAGAATCTATAGGTATATCTGTATCTTTCTTGTTGGGTGTAGAAGCCGCATCGTCATAACTGGCTTTTTGACTTCCAATCGGCAAAAGATTGCTTCACTTGAAAGCTGCATATATCCCTGACTCTTGGATTCCGACATAAAAAAAATCTCGTTGGTTATAAACGAAAGATATGCTGCACAACAGTAATAAAAATTTCATGAAGTATATCATAGAAGAACTTCATTATTCATTCAAATTCTAGGCGGCATAGAAGCAGACCGTTAACATAAACAGCATATTGAATAAAAAAATTGGCCATGATGTAAGATGTGTGCTTATTAACGCACAAACATGTACTTCAGATCTCATATGCCAATTTCTCGAGATCGATTAGAGACTGTAAACCTGATCAATTTTTGAGAAGTTATGATTAACAATCTTGTAGACTTTGAATTGTACGCGGCTGTTCACGTAGCCTTTACTCTAGGGCTTTTAGAAGTATTCGCTGCGATCAGTTATGATATTCTTCGACCTCTACGCTTTGAGGATTCTGAATCAAAAAAAGCTATGGTGGTCTTGCTATCCTCCAGGACTCGATAGAACGAATCCTAGCTGCATCACCACAAGCTAAATAGAAAGGAAAACAACAGGTTTCGAAGCATTTTCCTCCGTATGTTCTTGTTTTGTGGCGGGGCAATAACAGCATATAATCTATAACAAAAAAATTATAACGACTAGTCCAATAAGAAAAGAGAGTCAAAAGCGGCTCTGATTACATCGGCTAATCCTTCAGCCGCCATCCTGCCGCAAGTCACGCATTATCTGTTCAAACTGCTCTTTTGTTATTTCCCCTTTTGCATATCTCTCTCTGACAATCGACGCTGGGTCAGCTCTTTTCCGGTGTGGGTACGAGTAATAACCTCCTCTCCAAGGCCAGAACAACCATCTTGCTACCCAGAAAATAATGAATATGAAAAAGATGCCACCTAGCCACCCAAAGTGAAACGGGAAGAATGGATAATAAAAGGCTCCTGGCGAGGGGGGAACAAAGTAAAGGGATAGAACAATAGATACTCCAATTACGGCTATCAATCCTACTATGCCCCAACCTATAATTTGCCTGATGCGATTTGATTCTTGGTTACTCATGCTATCTTACCTCTCATGAAAAAATCATCAAGGTGCTATTTTTACATCCCTAGCTGTTCTTATGCCCTTTGCCGCGCCAAGCCCGAAGATCAGCAGTCCGAAGATGACTCCAAGGATGGGCCCCGGAAACACAATGACAGTCAAGAACCCTGTGGCTATCAAGGCGGGGATCATAAAGATGATGCCACTAGCTGCCAGCAGTCCAGCCACTGGAAATGACTTCTGCCTCCACGACAGAACGAACGCCGCTACTGCAAGCACAATGGCCCCTATGCCCAGAGTCTGTGCAAGTCCCGGCGATTGCAACACCGCTGGACCGCCAACAATAGTGGTTAAAATTAAGGCAAGCGTTGTTGCGGCCAGACCCACTGCGAATACCTGTTTCGAATTTGTCATGGCGCATATTCGGCTCGATTTATTTTAACCCTTGTTGACCCATGACACGTAACATAGTTACCTCAGTGTTAATCTAGGTCTGTCAGAAAGGCATTTTTAGGAATGCGCCTCATATTTCCAACGATAGACTTGCTGCAACTTTATATCCGTATCATTATTACTATTAATTTGATGTCGCTGAAGTCAGAGAAACCTCCTGGTTAAATTGGTTCACGAATACCGCGACCGAGTCTACATTAGAAAAGACATAATATTGAAGCTATCAGAGTACGGCGAGCTCAACCAGAGCAAGCTAATGAGCTATTGCGGGCTGAACAACGTAAAGCACAAAGCGATCATTGACGACATGGTCGAGAAAGAGCTGATAGTAAGGTTTGAAGAACCATGGGGCAACAAAACTATAATCAAATACAAAGTTTCGGAAAAAGGCAGGGAAATTTTTCAAGAAATACTGGAGCCGTACGAAGCGCTATTCCCGAGGGTAGAGGCTGAAAAGGATGATGGTGACAGGTAACAAAGTTACCATAATTATTATAATACAATGGAGGAGAATTAGATAGTGGCAGAATCCAAGGACAATAAGAAGCCTACGCAAAACATCTTTCAGATAATGGACGAGGTAATCCGCCAGATAAACAAGACCAAAAAAATGTTCCTGATAATGATAATCTCTATCATAGTAGTTGTGCCTGGGACATTTATCGTTACCTTCGCACTAGCTGGAGGAAGCTCATTCTGGCACGATGGTGGACCTCGGAATGGCGGGCCTCCAGATAGCTCTGCCTTTGGCATAGCACGGGCCATAGTAATCGTGTTTGTCCTTGCGTGGATAGCCATAGGAATAAGGCAGTGGTTCGTGCTTTCAAAATGGACGCAGAGGTACGAGATATACAAAGAGCTGCAGAAGAAAATTGATGAGAAGTTGGATTATGAAAGCAAGGAAAATAACCAAGATACAGGAGAAAAAAAGTAGTCGGGTAACTATGTTACGTGTCATAGGTCAACAAGGGTTAAAATAATTCTTCACAAAGTTTAGGCATGTCATCAAGAAGATCAAATCTTCTGAGCAAGAAGGTGATAATAGTTGCCATACTAGCTATCGGCGCCGTGTCTGGAATTTTGATAGCGTCGTCGTCGATAGTAGAGGCAATAGCGCAGCAACAGCAGCAAAAAATGATGATGGGGTGGTCAGGCCAAGGCATGCCCCAGATAAATGGCTCTGTAAGCGTAGCAAATGAGGCGAGTAATTTTGTCAATGAAAATGTAAAGGTGCCATTTGTCGCAGCCGCGCAAACCGCGCAGGGACAGGTAACAAATGGTACTGTGCTTGGCGGACATCTTGGCGTGGTGCAGGGGTATCTTGTATACACGTTCTTTGTGGCAAACACCGCAAATCAGACAGGGCACGTGGTGGTAGTCGATGCTGGAAATGGCAACGTGCTTTACACCTCCGAAGGTCAATCATTTGGCTCCTTTGGCCATCCGATGATGTTTGGGCCCTGGAGCGGACAGGGATTTGGAGAATGGCACGGGCCGAGCAGGATGCATGGGTTCGGGTGGGGAATGTAGAGTTAACCTCAAGCTGAGGAGGGTTAGTGACTATGGTTGAGATTAACACCAGCCGGGAGATCTCTGCATCCCTTGACCGAGTGTGGAACATCATCTCAGACGTGGACAGTGAACCGCGATACTGGAGAGATCTACATGCTATCTACAATGTCCGCAGGGATGGCAACATCATAGAAAGAGAGGTTACAGTGGGCGATAGAACTTCAAAAGGCCACCAGATCGTGAAACTGCATCCTAAAAAATCAATAGAGGTAAGGCTCACTGAAGGCCCAATGATAGGCAACAGGATAATCACCCTTATCCCATCCAGCAGCGATAACGAAAAAACAAAAGTCAATGTTTCATGGGATGTCAAGCTGTCAGGTATTCCTCTTTTGTTTAGAGGCGTGGTAAGGGAA